>JAEUIG010000089.1 GCA_016795125.1 Planctomycetaceae bacterium
AACCGCCGGCTAATGGATTTGACCCCTATCGGGGTCGGGACAACAAAGGCAATTGCTGATTCGCGGAGCGACGGTTGTCATCTCTTCGGGATGAGAATGCTCTTGGGCGCGAGATACCGGTGGCATCGCTGCGCTCAGCCACCGGCTAAAAGATACGACCCCTGCCGGGGTCTGTGAATTACGCAGCAGCTTTTGACGACGGGCCACTCCATTTCCATATCCGCTGCCGATCGCCGCGTGCTATGATGAAACAGCAAACACTGATGCGACTCTTCACACTGTTCGAACTCTTCCCACCGTTCCCACTTCCGATCGCCCGTGACACCGCATCTCTACCCGCGACGCCGCGTGCTTCAGGCCGGCAGCCTGGGACTGCTCGGGCTGGGCCTGCCGGACCTGCTGTCGGGTCGCGCACAGGCGTCCGTGGTCAGCGAGCCAAAGTTCGGGCAGGCCAAGGCGTGCATTCTGTTGTTCATGTGGGGCGGTCCGGCCCAGCAGGAGACGTGGGACCTCAAGCCGCACGCGCCGCGCGAAATTCGCGGCGAGTTCATGCCAATCTCGACCCGCGTGCCGGGCATCCAGATCGGCGAGCACTTCCCGCAGCTTGCCGAACGGACCGACAAGCTGGCCATCATCCGGTCGATGACGCACGGCGACGTGAACCACCTGACGGCCACGCACTTCCTGCTCACCGGGCAGCCGCCGCCGCCGGTTGACGACCTGAAAATGGATTGGCCGTCGCTGGGGTCGGTGCTGTCGAAGCTTGGCCGCGGCCAGCCGCCGTTGCCGCCGTTCGTCTCCATGCGGCCGGACCTCAAGAACGACGTCCCCCGGTTCGTGGAGCAGAGTCACGGCCAGTTCTCCGGCTGGCTCGGCAACGCGTATAACCCGCTCACAATCGACGCCGATCCCAGCCAGCCCGATTACCGCGTCGGCGAATTTGAACTGCCGGCCGATGTCGCGTCGATTCGCCTCGACGAGCGGCGTTCCCTGCTGACGGCGCTCGATTCTCCGCCGCCGCAAACCATAGCGCCCCCGTCGGAAGACATGCGGCGGCACTACGCACAGGCGTTCGACCTGCTGAATTCGGCAGTCGGGGCGGACGCGTTCGACGTCTCACGCGAGCCGGTGGAACTGCGCGAGCGTTACGGCCTCAACCCACATGGTCAATCGGTGCTGCAGGCGCGGCGGCTGGTGGAACGGGGCGTGCCGCTGGTGACGGTGTTCTGGCCCAGCGACGGGATCAAGAATGTCAGCGTGTACTGGGACACGCACAGCCGGAACTTCGTCGATCTCAAGGAACGGCTGATGCCGGTCGCCGATCAGGCCTTCAGCACTCTGCTGGATGACTTGTCCGATCGCGGAATGCTCGACGAGACGCTGGTTGTCTGGTCGGGCGAATTCGGCCGCACTCCGAAGGTGGGGCAGCGGAACAGCGACGCCGGCGCCGGCCGCGATGGACGCGACCATTGGCCAAACTGCTTCTCCACGGTTCTGGCCGGCGGGGGCGTGCGCGGCGGAGTCGTGCATGGCACGTCGGACAAATCGGCGGCATACCCGATTGCCGACCCGGTGCAGCCGGTCGACCTGATGGCGACCGTGCACCATCTCCTCGGGATTCCCCATCATCTTGAACTGGCGGATGTGACCGGCCGCAAGCAGGTCGTCTGCCCGGGCGAGCGCATCCTGTCACTGCTTTAAGCCGGGCGCAGAGTTTCTCGCTCTGGGTGGCGCACCTTGAGAGGGGCGTGGGGAAGGCTGTGTCGCGGCATCATCCCCGTCCGTCCCCCCGCACTCCGCGCCCGATGCGACTCGGCGGAACCGTGGGAAGAAAGTCGCCGAAGGCGATTCTGTTCCGCACGATAGGTGCAGTCGTTCGGCCGGCCGTCCCGCTGTTGCAGGGTCACGTGCCCGAGCCGCCTCGGCCGGGGCGTCTCTGCTACGGAGACCTGCGCACCCACCGCGTCATCCGTGGTGAACAGAACGGTCTTGAGCGGCTGAATTCCTCGCGCAATGCCGCGGCTTCAAGTTCGCGTCGTGGGTTGCGGACATCAGGCCAGCAGTTCGTGGATCACCCGTGCCGGGAGCACGCCGGTCAGCTTTTCCTGCAAGCCGTTCTGTTCGACCGACAACTGTTCGTGGTCGATCCCCAGCAGATGCAGGATCGTGGCATGCCAGTCCGGCACACCGAGGCGGTCCTCCACGGCCGCAAAACCGAGTTCGTCGGT
The DNA here is from genome assembly GCA_016795125.1 of Planctomycetaceae bacterium. Lineage (GTDB taxonomy): Bacteria > Planctomycetota > Planctomycetia > Planctomycetales > Planctomycetaceae > JAEUIG01. The sequence goes on from JAEUIG010000089.1 coordinate 2,229, forward strand.
GGCGCCGAGCACGAATCCGCGCTTCACGCCGCCGCCCGCCATCCAGGTGCAGATCGCGTTCTTGTTGTGGTCGCGGCCTGCCTTGGCGGCGTCCTTGTCGGGCGGAAGCTGCGCGATCGGCAGGCGGCCCATTTCGCCACCCCAGAGCACGAGCGTGTCATCGAGCAGGCCGCGCTGCATCAAGTCGGCCAGCAGCCCGGCGACGGGCTTGTCGGTTCGCTCGCACGCCTCCTTGAGCGTCGTGCCGATGTTCGCGTGGTTGTCCCAGATCTGGCTGTTGATGTAGAGCTGTACGAATCGCACGCCCCGTTCGATCAGCCGCCGTGCGATCAGGCAGCGGCGTCCGTACGACTCGGTGACTGGCTGGTCGATGCCGTACAACTGCAGCGTCGCCTCGGTCTCCTGCGACAGGTCGAGCGCGTCGCTGGCGGCCATCTGCATGCGCGCCGCCAATTCGTAGGACGCGATGCGGGCCGCGAGCTGCGGCCGCAGCGGACGCCGGCCCTCGTGAGCACGGTCGAGCCCGGCGATCAGTTCCCGTTCGAGCTGCGTGATGGATTCGGGCTCGTCATAATCGGGCTTGAGGTCGAGAACCGGTGCTCCCGTCGCGCGAAACCTGGTTCCCTGAAACTGCGGCGGCAGGTAGCCCGCGGTCCAGTTGTCGATCCCGTTGACCGGCAGGCCGAGCGGATCGTC
>JAEUIG010000097.1 GCA_016795125.1 Planctomycetaceae bacterium
CCAGCGGCGGCAGCTTCTGGGGCACCCTGCTCGTCGGCATGACGGCCGCGCTGGCCCTGGCGTGGCTCACGCGCGACACCCCGGCGGACGGCCACGTTCCCTCGGCACCAGACGCCAATCGCCCCGCATCTCCGAATGCCACCCTGATGCGGGCCGATTCGGGGGTCCCTCCCGACTCGGCGCTCCTCGCCACTGTTCTCGAAACCATGATCGAAGGCGTCATGGTGGTCGACGCGCGCGAGCATCTTGTCTACGCCAACCCCGCCGCACGCACGCTGCTTGAGATCCCCGAGCGCGCTGGACCCGGACGGCCGTTGCTCGAAGCCGTCCGCTCACCAGGCATCGAATCCGCCATGCAGGCCGCCTTCACCACCGGCCGCATGCACACTTCCGAACTCGAACTGCCACGCAAGGAACGAACTGTCGCGCTCACGGCCTCCCCACTGGCCAACAGCTCCGCCGCCGGCGTCGTCCTCGTGCTACAGGACGTCACCGACCTGCGGCGGCTCGAACGCGTACGTCGCGAGTTCGTGTCCAACGTGTCACACGAACTCAAGACGCCGTTGACCCACATTCAGGCCTATGCCGATACCCTCGCCGACGGCGCCATCGACGATCCCGATCACAGCCGAAAGTTCCTCGAACGCATCGTCGAACAGGCGGAACGCCTCCAGGCGCTCATCGCCGACCTCCTGCAGCTCGCACGCATCGAGTCGCAGGATTCCACCGTTCACCTCGAACCGCTCGATCTCGCCGAACCGGCCACCCGCTGCGTGGAAGAGCATCAGGCCGCAGCCGCCGGCAGCGGCGTCACGCTCACACTGGAATGCCGCGGCGAGCCGACGGTCCTGGCCGACGCCGCCGGACTCCGGCAGATCGCCGACAACCTCGTCAACAACGCACTCAAGTACACCCCGACCGGAGGACAGGTCACCGTCACCGTCTCCGGGTCCGACGGCTGCGGCGTGCTGGAGGTCGCCGATACGGGAGTCGGCATTCCACGCGACGAGCAGTTGCGCGTCTTCGAAAGGTTTTATCGTGTCGATCGCGCGCGCACGCGGGCCGTCGGCGGCACCGGTCTCGGACTGGCGATCGTGAAGCATCTCGTCCAGGCGTACCAGGGACGCATCGACCTCAGCAGCGAGGTTGGACGCGGCAGCCGCTTCGTCGTTCGCATCCCGCTTGCCAACACCCCCTGAAGCACCGCAGATCGAGACACAAACCACTACTGCAATGACACTTGCGATACACGACCGGTCTTAATCATCTCTTAACAATTGTCCGGTCTACTTCTTAACAATTCGGCGATACGATTCTGCACAATGGCCGCCTGTCCGGTACCGCCGCTGCGGACTCCGCTTCCCGCCGACATCCACGATCGGCAGTCTCTCTTTCCTTTGGCGAAAATGGCAACGATCAATTCTGCGTTCGTAAACTGGCGATGGTGCGCGCTTTCCGCGCTGCTGCTTTCCGCGCTGCTGCCTGCCGCGGGATGTTCAAGCGGATCATCGAACAACAGCACTCCGCCTGCCGCGGCCGACGAAACATCGTCCACGGGGTCCGCGACTTCCACCCCCGTCGCCGGCGTGTTGCCTCCGGGGGCCGTCGTCCCCACCGCCGAGACCGTGAAGTCGGGTCAGTACCAGCCGCTGTCGCGCCCGCTGTTCATCTACGTGAACAAGGCCTCCCTCTCCAAACCCGCCGTCGTCGAGTACCTGAGGTACTATCTGTCCGATGAAGGTCAGGCCCTCGTCCCGGAAGTCGGCTACGTCCAGCTCGACACCGTCCAGATCGCCGACACCCGCCGGAAACTTGAAGACGCCATCCAGGGCGCCGGCATCACACCCCCGACGGCACCCATTGACGGCGAAGTTCAGATCGACGGCTCCAGCACCGTCGCGCCGATCTCATCGGCCGTGACCGAGGCCTTCGCCGGCATCAACCCGAAGGTCCGCGTCCCGGTCGGCACGAAGGGCACCAGCGGCGGATTCAAGCTGTTTGTGGACGGCAAGATCGACATCTGCGATGCGTCGCGGCCGATCAAGCAGCCGGAGATCGACGCCTGCATCGCGGCCAGCATCGACTACATCGAACTCACCATCGCCATCGACGGCATCACGGTCGTCGTCAACCCGCAGAACGACTGGGTCGCCGGGATGACAGTCGCCCAGCTCAAGCAGATCTGGGCGCCGGACAGCCAGGTGACGAAATGGAGCGACGTGAACCCCGAATGGCCGGCCGAGCCGATCAAGCTGTTCGGCGCGGGGACGGATTCCGGAACCTTCGATTATTTCACGGAAGCCATCGTTGGCGAAGCGCGAAGCAGCCGCGCCGACTACCAGGCCAGCGAGAACGACAACATCCTCGTGAATGGCGTCGCCGGAGAGAAATACGCCCTCGGCTACTTCGGTTACGCGTACTACGTCGAAAACCAGGACAAGCTCAAAGCGCTCGCCATCGCCCCGTAGGGTGGGCTTCGCCCACCTTCAGGCAGCACATCAGCATTGAATGGTAGCCCGACGCGTAAGCGAGGGCATTCGAGGACTGGTGGGCGCAGCCCACCCTACAAGAATCTGCCTGCATGGCCACCCGGCCGCCAACTCGGAATTCGTCGCCGGCAGGTCCGCTCGCCAAACGGTTCACGTTGCAGCGGACCGTCGAACGATTGATTCGCAGCGCGCTGTTCCTCTGCGCCATGCTCTCGGTCGTCACGACGCTCGGAATCGTCATCGCGCTGCTCGCCGAAACCGTCCTGCC
>JAEUIG010000124.1 GCA_016795125.1 Planctomycetaceae bacterium
GGCGACAGCGCAACTGTTGCCCCTTGTGTATGAGGAACTCCGTCGGCTGGCTGCCGACAAGCTGGATCACGAGCGCCCCGATCATACGCTGCAACCCACAGCTCTGGTGCACGAAGCGTACGTCCGGCTCGTCGATGGCAACTCCGATCGCACCTGGGACCACCGCGGGCACTTCTTTGCCGCTGCCGCGGAAGCAATGCGGAGGATCCTGATCGACCGGGCACGGACGAAACAGAGCGCGCGCCGAGGCGGCCAGCGCCGGCGCGTCGCTCTCGAAGAAAGTGTGATCGCTGCGATGGACTCGCCCGATCAACTTCTCGATCTCGACGCTGCACTGACCCGTTTTCAGTCAGTTGAGCCGCGGGCAGCCGAACTCGTGAAGTTAAGATTCTTTGCCGGACTGACCAATCGCGAGGTGGCCGCCCTGCTCTCAATCTCTCCGCGCACGGCCGATGATCTCTGGGCGTATGCACGGGCGTGGCTATTTCGCGAATTGGGCGGCAGCGAATCCTGAAATCCGTTCTTTTTTGCCCGGAATGGGCTGCGCGACTGCGGAACGGATTCCGCATGGAGGCTTGAGGCCCCGCGTATTCTCGCGGGGGCGGACGACGACCATGAATGAACGCGATCTGTTCATAGCGGCGCGGCAGCTCGATTCCGTCGAGAAACGCCGCGCATTCCTGACGAAAGCCTGCGGGGCGGACGCGCAGCTCCATGCCCGCGTCAACGAACTCCTCCAGGCCGAGGAACAGGCCGGCAGCTTTCTACAGCAGCCGGCGATCGCCATCGCATCGGTGGCCGGGTGCGCCAGCGACGGCACCGCGCGGACGCAGTTGGAGGGCGAGTCCGTCGCCGGTGAGGCGGCAACCGTCTCGCTCGATTTCCTCGCGCCCTCCAGGCTCCCGGGCTCGCTGGGATGCATGGGCCAGTACGAAATCACGGAGTTTGTCGGCAGCGGCGGCATGGGCATCGTGCTCAAGGCGAACGATCCCAAGCTCAATCGCGTGGTCGCGGTAAAGGTCCTGGCGCCCGAGTTGGGCCGCAATGCCACAGCGCGGCGGCGGTTCATGCGGGAAGGCCAGGCGGCTGCGGCGATCGCTCATCCACATATCGTGACCATCTTCGCGGTGGATGAGGATCTGCTGCCGTATCTGGTCATGGAATACGTCGACGGCGTCTCGCTGCAGGAGAAGATCGACCGCGACGGCGTCCTCGAACTGAAGGAGACGCTGCGGATCGGAACGCAGATCGCCGCCGGACTCTCGGCCGCCCACACGCAGGGCGTCATCCACCGAGACATCAAGCCGGCCAACATCCTGCTGGAGAACGGCGTCGAGCGGGTTCGCATCACCGACTTCGGACTGGCACGTGCGGTTGACGATGTCGCCGTGACGCGCGCCGGGGAAGTGGCCGGCACGCCTCAGTACATGTCGCCGGAGCAGGCGCAGGGACTGCCGGTCGATGCCCGGTCCGACCTGTTCAGCCTGGGGTGCGTCCTCTACGCCATGTGCACCGGCCGTTCGCCGTTTCGGGCCGAGTCATCGATTGCGTCGCTGCGCCGCGTGTGCGACGACACGCCGCGGCCGATTCAGGAGGTCAATCTCGACACGCCGGAGTGGTTGTCTGCCATCATCTCGCAGTTACTCGAGAAACTGCCGGAGGACCGCATTCAGACCGCCGCCGAAGTGGCGGACCTGCTCAATCAGCATCTCGCTCACCTGCAGAATCCATCCGTAACTCCTTCCCCGCAGAAGCTCGTCCCTCGCCGGCGACGGAGAACGGTAAC
>JAEUIG010000130.1 GCA_016795125.1 Planctomycetaceae bacterium
AGCATTCTCCGTTGGCCGCATCATTCCATGTCGCAATCCACTTGTCCCAGTCCAGAGGATGCTCCGCGAACACGACGTCGTCCCGGGAGAGCGCCGGCCAGGCGGCGTCGTCATCCGGGGATGCGCCGTCGGGCAACAGGCGCCGGCTGGTGGTCCGCAGGTTGTAGCTCGCGACAAATCCCGGTGCGCGCCGATCGGCCACGATGATGCCGTCGGACGTCAGCGCCCGCGGCACGACATCCTCTCCCAGGGTTGCGTCGAGCTGGTCCCAAACCAGGTCGACCCCAGCCCGCTTGTACAATCCGGCGAGGGCCGCATTGAGCCGCAGGCGCTCGTCGTTCGCCAGTCGATCCGTCCAGCCAGCTTCCTGCAATTGCCCCGTGAGCCAGCCGGACAAATCTTCGATTCGCAGCCAGGCGCTGTCGGTCTCGGCCAGAGGGTCCGACAACTCGACGTCGATGCGATTCGTCGCGAGGCGAACCTGTCCGACCGTCACTTCACGCCCCTCCTGAAACCCGGTTTCGCGGAGCAGCTCGCAGAGGGTGCGGGACACAAACCGTCGCACGGCGGTTTCGACTCCCTGCAGGGCGGCCAGCTGCTTGCGCGCCGCCCGTCCATGCTCACTGCGGCGCGTATCGTGCAGAGCCTCGCGCAGCCGGGCGAACAGCTTGGGCAGCGTGCCGGAATGGAAGCCCGGCCGCACCAGGGCCACCACCGTCTCGCCGTGGCGTCCGACCGGCATCGGCACCAGCGCTGTCGGACGATTCGCCCGGTACAGCCGCCAGTTCCCTTTCAACTCCCACACCAGGAAGCCGAACACGCCGGGCAGCAGCAGGATGATCGTCGTCGCCAGCGTCGGCGCCCAGATGGGACCGATCAGCGGCTGCAGCAGGCGCGACAGCGTGAGCGTGTATGGAAAAATGATCTTGTGCGAGACCGTGACGACCGGGAAGTGCTTGATCGGATTGACCTGCGGCTCGACAAGCAGCGTCATGCAGAACCGGATGACGTAGGCAAAGACCGACCACACGGCGCCCAGCACCAGCTTGACGGCGACGAACGATCGCGGGTCACCGGAGCGAAACCGCAGCCATTCATCCACCGCGTAGATGATCCGCTCCACCCATTGCAGCAGCTGGTGGAACACGTCCATCACCCAGTGGAACAGCGCCGCCAGCACGCGGATTCGCAACTCGTGCCAGGCCCGGACGAGCAGGTCCGTCAGCCATTCCTCGGCATACCGGCCGATGGGCGTATTCAGGAACAGGTCGGCGGCCAGAAAAACCTGCGCCGCCAGATCGCGGGACCAGGTGTAGTCCAGCGCGCGCGCCATTCCCCAGCCGAGCAGCGTGGCCACCGCCGGTCGCAGCACATAGTTCCGCAGCACGCCCCACGCCTGGCTCTGCAGGACGCGCTGGACCCACGGCGCCCGCAGCACGGCCGCCGGCAGATCGACGACGAGATGCCGCAGCAGTTTCCAGCCGCGCGTCAGGACGCGCCCCAGGGCGGCGCGGAACCGGGGCCGGTGCAGCACCAGCATCAGCATCATGCCGACGAAAAACACCCAGGTGTAGAACACCGTCGTCGCCACGGCGCTCGATCCCGACGGCTGCGTCGGTCCGACGAAGCCCTCCGGATGCGGCGGATCAAACCAGTGCGCGACGTGCCGGATGGCCTCCAGCGCCAGATACGCACCGCCGAAGGGCAGCACGATGTATTGTGTCAGCCAGCGCCCGACCGGCGTGCCGAACGCCAGCGAACTCAGCCGCTGCGGCATCCGCAGGTTGACGGTGCCCGGTCGATAGACCCCCTCGAGGCGCGCCGCGAGTTCGCGGTCGGCGCGCAGCAGCGGATCGCCCAGGATCAGTTCCGACACCCCGCTCAGGTCCGAGAGTTTCAGATCGCTTTGCGAGAGTGCATCCCGCAGGTCGCCCAGGTTGATGAAGCCCCGCTCAACGATGCGGTCGAGGAGTTCCTCGACCAGCTTTCTCCGCGAGACCCGCTCCGGGACGTTTTGCGGCACCAGGCCGACCTTATCAAGCACCGCCGTGATGTCGGGCCGGACAGTGTCGCGGAACTGCGCTTCGATCTGACCGGAGGCCCGGTCCAGCAGCGCTTCCAGGCGATGCCGGTCGGCGCCTTCGAGCCGGACCGTCGCTGCCCGGCTGGAGGCCGATCGCAGGGACTTGGCAATCATCACCTGCTGCAGCAGCGGCAGTGCGCGACGCAGAGGTTCGCGACCGCGCGACCGCACCCATCGCCAGAGCCGCAGCCGGTACACGCCCCGTTCTTGCGAGATGCAGGCGGTCTGCAGGTCGTACAGGAGCCGTGCTTCCATGCGCCGGAAGCCGGCGGAGGCGGGTTCGAGCAACGGTCCGAGTGCTGCGAGCCATTCGGCGGTCTCGCTGCGCGACAATTGCAGCAGATCGGCCAGCCGCTCCACGAGCAGTTCGAGTTCACGGAGTGCGGCCACGCGGTACTCGCGGGCGCGCTCGGGAAAGGCGTGCCGCGCTCCGCGCATGCGGAGAATGGCCGCCCGGACGTGATTGCCCATCCGGGCCGCCCGATCCGCGAGCGCGGCCAGCCGCAGCGAACGGGGCGAAGACGCGCCGCTGGCCGCTGCGACTTCCCGGTAGGCCGGAATCTCGTCGTCGGACAACTGCAGGACATTGGACTTGCGAAGATGCTCGGGGGCGCCGGCCGGCCGCGTCCGCTGGTACAGCGCTTCGTGGGGAACGTCGCGCCCCAGCAGCGCGTCGACTTCCTGCCAGTTGTCGATCGCCGGAAAGACGTACTGGCGCTCGTTGGGGGCGAACCACTTCAGTTCGAGGGCGACAGCGGCGAACTCGATGTACGCCGCCGATTCGGTGTGGACCGGCGGCAGCAGATCGTCCTTCACCAGGACGTGACGGATTTCTTCAAACGCGCCGGCTTCCAGTTCGTGGATGCGCCGGTCGATCTCCGCATCGTCGAGCCGCCGCGCGGCGAGGTGCTCTTCGAGGGCGATGTGCACCCGTGCGTGAAACAGCTGCCGCCAATACCAGTGCAGGGCTTCGTCCGTCGTCAGAGAAGCGACCGCGTCGTCCATTTCGGCGCGGGGCAGGAGGATCACGCTGCGCGGCAGTTCGGCGGCCGGCGACAGGTCCAGCTCCGGGCGTTCGGCAATGACGAGCAGCCGCTCGCGCTCGATCGTGTAGACATGAGCGTGCGGCACCTGGAAGCCGATGCCGGTCAGCCGCCGGTCCTGCTTGATGACGCGCCGCAGGATGCGCGGCTCGACAAACAGCACCGCCGGTTCGGCCGCGCGGACGGCCGACTCCCAGGCGGCGAAACTGTGTCGGCTTTCCCCTTCGTGGACCGGCATCGCAGACAGCATCGTTGGACGGGCAGGGTGCGGAGGTGTTGCGTCTGAGCGCTGCGGCCGCCCGTGGTTCGTCGGACCTCGGGCAATCTTAGCGTATCGACTCCGGCCGGTCGCGACCGATTCCCCGGGACGCTCACTGCAAATGCCGCTCGCGCCGGCGTCGGCCGCATGTTCGTCGGTTCCAGGTCGCGCCGCCGGAATTATCGGTAAACTCCGCCTGCTGGAAATCCCTCTCGCCGACTGGTATGAACGGAATCCGCCCGCCGCTGGAGTCCAGGCTTCCGCCTGCCTGAGCGACAGTTGAACCCGCCCTGACGCACGAAACCTTTCCTCGCAGGCTCCCGATGCCGACGACCCAGGAAGACCCCCTCGTTCGCTCTTCGCGCCGGGAAGCTGTCATCGTGACGGCCATGTTCCTGGCGGCCATGGCCTACACGCTCACGTATTGCGGCATCCACGGTTACGGCGACGACGCGGCGATCCATCCGCTCGTGTTCGGCTTCCCGAACTGGATCTTTTACGGCGTCGTCATCCCGTGGGGCGTGTGCACGATGATGTCGGTCGTGTACGCACTGGTGTTCATCACCGACGATCCATTGGGAGAGGCCGCCGAAAACTGGAACCCTGATGGCTCGGACTCGCTCCCCGGCCAGGAGCAGTCCCATGCCTGAAGCAAATCCTTCGCTCGAAAACGGCTACGCGCCGATCGCAGCGCTCAGCCTGCTGATCATCGCCTGCCTGTGGCTCGGCGTCCTCGCGAATCGCGCCATCGCCAAGAGCTCGTTCCTGTCCGGGTATTTCCTCGGCAATCGCGGACTCGGCGCCTGGGCGCTGGCCCTCACGGCGACGGTCCAGAGCGGCGGTACGTTCCTGGGCTACCCGTCGTTCGTCTATACCCACGGCTGGATCGTCCTGCTGTGGATCGGCAGCTACATGATGGTTCCGCTGACGGGATTCGCGCTCATGGGCAAACGCGTCGCCCAGCTTTCGCGGCGCAGCGGAGCCATCACGGTACCCGACCTGTTTCGCTCGCGGTTCAACAGTCCGGCGCTCGGCCTGGCGGCCTCGCTGCTGCTGCTGGTGTTCCTGATGTTCACCACGATCGCGCAGTTCAAGGCGGGAGGCGTGGTGCTCAAGACGGCGCTGCCGGGGATGAATCCCCTCGACTTCGCCGCGACCGAGAGCACCGACAAGTGGTACTACATCGGCCTCGCCATCTTCACGCTGACGGTCGTCATCTACACCGTCGTCGGCGGGTTCCTGGCGTCGGTCTGGACCGATCTGTTTCAGAGCATCCTGATGGCGATCGGGACGGTGATCCTGGTCGTGATGGCCCTGCAGCACGCCGGGGGACTCGAAGCAGCGACTCAGGCTTCGCTCGATCGACTGGGCCCGGGGTTCGCCACCGGTCCCGGTCTTCCGGTGAAGGACGGCGATCCCCCCTTCATGACGATCTCCATGTCGGTCGGCGCGTTCATGCTCTGGATTCTGGCCGGAGCCGGCAATCCAGCGGGCATCGTGCGGCTGATGGCGTCCAAAAGCACGGCGACCTTCCGACGCTCGATCGTGCTGCTCTCCGTCTACAACCTGCTGATCTACGTGCCGCTGGCCGTCGTCTGCATCTGCGCCCGCAAAGTGCTGCCCGACCTGACAGGGCACTACGACGAAGTCATTCCCCGGATGGCCCTGTTCTGCTCGCAGGACGCCCCGGGCGGGACGTTCCTCGCCGGACTGATCCTGACGGCGCCGTTCGGCGCGATCATGGCGTCGGTGAGCACGTTTCTCGTCGTCATTGCATCGGGCCTCGTCCACGACGTCTATCAGCGGATGATCAATCCGCAGGCTTCTACCCGCACGCTGCGGATCATGACTTACGTAGTGACGTTCCTTGTCGGCGGCCTGGCGCTGGCCGCCAACCTGAATCCCGTCACGCACCTGCAGGGGCTGGTCGTCATTGCCGGCAGCGGGATTGCCTCGACGTTTCTCATCCCGGCGCTCATGGCCTGCTACTGGCGACGCGCCACCGCCGCCGGCGCGCTCACCGCCATGCTCGTCGGTTCCGGCACCGTGCTGTTG
>JAEUIG010000135.1 GCA_016795125.1 Planctomycetaceae bacterium
TCGGCCGTGGACGCATTCATCGCCGAACAGTTGCAGGCGGTCGAGATGATTGCCGCGCCGCCAGCCGAGAAACGGGTCCTGCTGCGGCGCATCACTCATGATCTGATCGGCCTGCCGCCGACCCCGGGCGAGACGATGGATTTCCTCGCCGATGATGCGCCCGACGCTTATGAACGCGTCATCGATCGACTGCTGGCATCGCCGCTGTATGGCGAACGTTGGGCGCGGTACTGGCTCGACGTTGTCCGCTTTGCGGAAACGAACGGCTATGAGCGGGACGCCGTCAAAGCGAATGCGTGGCGGTATCGCGACTGGGTGATCGATGCGTTCAACACGAACATGCCGTATGACCGGTTTATTGTCGAACAACTCGCGGGTGATGAACTGCCGGAGCGCAGCGAGTCGACGGTCATCGCGACCGGCATGCTGCGGCTCGGGACGTGGGACGATGAGCCGAACGACACCGAGGAGTACCAGTACGACCGCCTGGAAGACATGGTGCATGCGACGGCGACGTCGTTCCTCGGGCTGACGGTGAAATGCGCCCGCTGCCACGATCACAAGTTCGATCCGATCCCGCAGACCGATTACTTCCGCGTGGCCGCGGCGTTCTGGGGCGGACCGGTCAAGCATCGGGATCGCGAGCTGGCGGGGGGGCCGACGAAGTCGGAACTCGGATTCGAGGTTCTCGGCTGGACCGACATCACCCGCGACCCGCCGCCGCTGCGCCTGCTGAAGAAGGGGAGCATTCATCGCCCCGGCGATGTCGTGCCGCCCGGTTCGCCCACGCTTGTGCCGGCGCTGGCGCGGTTGTCGGAGCCTGCTGCGGAAGGGGCCACGACCTCGCAGCGACGGCTGCAACTGGCGCAGTGGATCGTCGATCCTCGGAATCCGCTGACGCCACGGGTGCTGGTCAACCGGCTGTGGCAGCATCACTTTGGCGAGGGGCTGGCGCGGACGCCGGACAACTTCGGGTTCCTCGGCGATCGGCCGTCGCATCCGGCCCTGCTCGACTGGCTCGCGGCCGAGTTCGTTGATTCGGGTTGGGACATCAAGCACATGCACCGGCTGCTGGTGCTGTCGGAAACGTATCAGCAGTCGTCACTGCACCCCCGGCAGGACGACTATGCGGAGCGCGACGCCGCTAACCGGGGGCTGTGGCGGGCGCACCGGCAGCGGCTCGATGCGGAGTCGATCCGCGATGCGCTGCTGGCAACATGCGGGCGGCTCGATTTGCGGCTCGGCGGTCCGAGTTTCTTCGCCCCGATCAGCGACGAAGCGCTGGAAGGGCTGTCGATGAAGTCGGGCGCGTACCACGCATCGCCATTGGAGGAGTCGTATCGCCGCAGCGTGTACATGTTCACCAAGCGCGGCATCGCGGTGCCGCTGATGACGACGTTCGACGCCTGCGACAACACGGCCCCGGTCGGCCGGCGCGACGTCACGACGGTGCCGACGCAGGCATTGGCCCTGCTCAACAATGCGTGGGTCCACGAACAGAGCCGGGCGTTCGCCGCGCGAGTCAGCACCGGGGCGGAGGGGGCGAAGGAACGGATTGCACGGGCATGGACGCTGGCCCTGGGCCGCGCCCCGACGGAACTGGAACAAGCGGCGGCGCTCTCGCATATCGAGGCATTTCCAGAGTCCGATGACGCGCTGGCGGCATGGACCTCGCTCTGTCATGTGCTGATAAATTCCAATGAGTTTTTGTACGTCGACTGACTTTGCTTGAAGAAACTCGACACAAAGACGCAGAGCCACGGAGACGCGCAGAGAAGTTGGAACAAGAATGTGCGTGTTGTCCTGGGAGTGTGAGGTGCTCAAAGGAGGCATTCAAAATGTTGTGCCTTCCTTGGTGCGTCTTTGTGACTTC
>JAEUIG010000188.1 GCA_016795125.1 Planctomycetaceae bacterium
GCTGGCGTCTCCGGAACATTCAACAGCTGTTCCAGCGTCTGATTCAGTTCATCCAGCGCCTGCAGATCGGCGGCCGACTGCGCCTGGATCGTCTCACGGACAATGTCCAGTTCGGCGCGCCAGGTGATGAAATCCGACTGCAGCCGCTGCGTCGCCACGCGGGCCGCTTCCGACTCCGCACGTGCTTCGTTCAAGGCCGCCGCCTGTTCCTCGACCCGGACCGTCAGGATCCGGATCTGTGCGGAGCACTCATCGATCATGGCCTGCGTCACGGCCGGTTCAGGCGCGGGAACCGGAACGACCGGCTCCACACCCGGGGCGAGTGGCGGGAACGCAGGCAGCGCCGGCGGTTCCGGCTGCGGCGCAGGAACCTGCGGCCCCAGGTCCAGCGGCGGTGTGAGTTCGATCGGAACGACACCAGGCGTGGTCTGGCCGTTCGTCTGCAGTTCGAGGATCGGCGGCACCGCGGCGGTGCGCTGCTCGAACTCCAGCGGCGCCGGGTTGATCGGATTGCTCCGCTGAACCCAGGCGGCAGGCGGACCGGACGGTTCGGCGGAGGAATTCGGGATCACACACCCGCTGAGTCCGATCATTCCCAGCAGCGCAGCGGCGCACCCGGCAGTGCGGACGGCCATGCCCGTCAGGAATGCTCGATGGCAGCGGATTGAAGGTGTCATCGTCGTCATCTCCCGTCCTCAAGCAGCCTTGGCGGCATAGTCCAGGTCCACGCACAGCACTTCGCCGCAGCGGCAAACAATGCGAATCGATCGCACTCCGGTCGCATCGCGAACGACGTCGACGCGCGGTTCGCGCGCCGGCTTCGCTCCTGAGCCGACATGGACGCAGCGGTCGGACACGTGGATGCGGCTGCTGGGAATCATTCGGGAATCGGAAGTCATTTCGCGTGGAACGGAAGTGAGGGAACGCTGGAAAGATCGCGCGGAGGAATCGCTGTGTCAGGTGTCGGGAGTGGCGGCAATCCGTTCCTTGAGGGCCTGTTCCGCCCGCGTCAGCAGCCGCGAAACGCGCGACTCCGACAGCTTGAGCAACTCGGCGATTTCTCGGAGCCGCAGGTCTTCGAGGTAGTACAGCGTCAGGATCGTCCGCTCGCGTTCAGGAAGCTGCTCGATGGCATCGGCCACCCGGGACCGCTCTTCATTGCGCGACAGCGAGGCGATCCCCTCGTGTTCGGACAGGCTTTCGTCCACGAGTGATTCGGAAATCTCGTCCGTCCAGGCCTCCTGACGGACAAGTGCGGCGGCCTGCCGGCATTCGTCGACCTCGTCGACCGTCAGCCCGGTGAGATGTGCCAACGCGGCCGAAGTGGCCGGGGGATCGAGCCGCAGCTGGGCCTGGCGGACGAGCGCCAGCCGTTTCAGCATCCGCTGGGGCAGCGGGCAGTTGCGACGGAGTTCGTCCAGGATCGCCCCCCGAATGCGGAGCCGCGCGTAAGCGCCGAACTCGACGCCTCGGGCCGGATCGTACTGGCCGGCCGCTTCGACAAGCCCCAGCACCCCGGCCGATTCGAGGTTCTGCCGGTCGACGTCGCTGGGCAGGCGCGCGGCGACCCGGCCGAGAATGTGCCGGACGTCCTCGAGATGCTCGAGAATCAGCCGTTCACGCTCGTCGCGCGCCGCCGCCTGTCGATATGCCGCTACTCCGGCTTCCATGCCCGTCCGTCAATCCACCTGGTGATCCGTCCGCAGTTCCCGCCGCCGGTGATTCGGAGTCAATCGTCTTCCGCGATCCGCCTGAGTACCTGGTTCAACACGTTCACGACAGATCCCACAACAATGCCCGCGATGATGGCGCGGATCAGGATCACGTCCGGGTTGAGGTTGCGCAACACGCCGATCAGCATCGCGCCGGCGGCGGCGAGCAGGCCCGACAGTCGGCCCCAGGGTTGATCGTGTTGCTCGTCCATGTCCTCAGACCCGGTCGCGATTTCCGTGGATCAATTCTCGATCTGTTCGACGGGGATGACCCCCGTGGCTCATGGATTCTCACGCTGCAGTGGTTTGCGCGGTGCGCGGCTCTCCCACCGGAGCCGCCGTGCTGATTGAACGAACCAGCTCCCCCGGCTCGAAAACGTCTTCAACGCGCAGCATCTCGACCGGCTCGATCATCACGTCGCCGGGGACTTCGCCGTAGCTGACCACTCCCAGCTCCGGCAGCGCCCTCAGAATGGCCTGCCGCAACGGCCGCCGGAGCGCGCGGTCGGTCAACAGTGCAATCTCCATGCGTTGCCGCACCGCCGCCTGCCAGTGCCGGGACAGGTGCGTCAGCAGCTTCTCCAGCGGACCGGGTCCCAGCATCAGATGCTTTTCCCGCATCGATTCGCGCAGCTGCATCTCCAGCCGCGGATCGAGGATCAGCACCCGCAGCTTGCCGCCCGCATCGCGGAACCGGTCGCAGATCGTGCGGCCGAGGTCTTCCCGCACGCGGGACGTCACCTCGTCGGGGTCTTTCACCGTCGCGGCGTGGTTGATGACCGACTCCAGGATCGTCGCCAGGTCGGCGATCGAGACGCGCTCCGAGACGAGCTGCACGAGCACCTGGTGCAGCGCGCCCATGCGGATCACGTCCGGCTTCAGTTCGTCGACAATGGTCGGCGCGAACGTGCGCACCTTGTCGAGCATCTTCTTCAAGTCTTCACGCGTCAGCAGTTCGTGAGCATGCTTACGCAAGACTTCACCAAGGTGCGTCGTCAGCACGCTGAGGGCGTCCACGACCGTGTAGCCCCCGATCTCGGCGCGCCGCCGCCCATCCTGCGAAATCCACACGGCGGGCAGGTCGAAGGCCGGATCGCGCGTCGACTCCCCTTCCAGCGGCAATGACGCACCGCCCGGATTGACCGCCAGCAGCGAATCCACCCGCAGCTCGCCCCGGGCGACTTCGCGGCCGGAGATGAGGATCCGATAGCTCCCCGGCTCGAGCTGGATGTTGTCACGAATCCGAACTGGGGGAATCCACAATCCGTTCGTGCGCGCAAAATCGCGTCGCAGCGTGCCGATCCGGTCGGCAATCCCTTTCGTCCGCTTGGAGTGCAGGTGGGGGATGAGCTGGGCCCCGATTTCCAGCCCGACCCGATCCGACAGCAGGAAATCTTCCAGCTGCGCGTCTTCAGTCGGAGCGGCGGGGGCCGGTGTTTCCTCCGCATCGGCGGCGGGAGCGGCCGGCTTCTTGTTGGCGCGACGCAGGTACCACGTGATGCCGCCGGCCAGAGCCAGGAACGGCAGCTTGGGGAGGCCAGGCACCAGCGCCATGAGTCCCAGCACGCCGGCGCCGGCCGCCAGTGCGGACGGACTGGCGAACAACTGGTGGCCGATCTCGGTGCCGAGACTGTCGTCCGAGTTGGTCTTCGTGGTCAGAATGCCCGCGGTGACGGCAATAATCAGTGCCGGAATCTGCGAGACGAGGCCGTCACCCACCGCCAGGACGGAGTACGTATGCAGGGAGTCGACCAGCGACATGCCGTTGGTCAGTCCCATCACGATGCCGCCGACGAGGTTGACGCCGGTGATGATCAGCCCGGCGATCGCATCGCCGCGGACGAACTTTCCGGCCCCGTCCATGGCCCCGTAAAACTCGGCTTCGCGCGACAGCTCCTTGCGGCGGCGGCGGGCCTCGGCTTCGTTGAGCACGCCGGCGTTGAGTTCGGCGTCGATCGCCATCTGCTTGCCCGGCATGGCGTCGAGAGTGAACCGCGCCGCGACTTCCGAGATGCGCCCCGCCCCTTTTGTGATCACGATGAACTGGATCACGACCAGGATCAGGAAAATCACCAGACCGACGATCAGGTTGCCGCCGACCACCCTGCCGCCGAACGTCGACACGATCTTGCCGGCATCGGCATCCAGCATTATGAGCCGCGTTGTCGCAATGTTCAGCGACAGCCGGTACAGCGTGAGCAGCAGCAGCAGCGACGGGAACACCGACAGGTCCAGCGCCTGGCGGGCGTTCAGCGTGACGAGCATCAGCAGGATCGTCAGTGCCAGGTTGGACGCAATCAGCATGTCCAGCAGCATCGTCGGCAGCGGAATCAGCATGACGATGAGCACGGCCAGCAGCCCGCCCGACAGCAGCAGTTCGCTCTGCTGCAGCCAGTGGGTCGGCGATGCGAGGCTGGTCGGTGATGACTTCATGAAGCGAAATCCGAGGCTCGAAACCCGAAGTAGGGGTTGATGGTTGATCGTTTATGGTTGATCGAAGAACTGTGGTTGCTCACCCTCACACCCGGCCCGTCTCCTGAGGGAGAGAGGAGGTCAAGGTCCAATCGAAAATCGCAAATCCATAATCGGAAATCCCCTCATCCAAAGCTCATCGCCAGCGCCTGCATGATCAGCCGCCAGCCGTCGACCAGCACGAACAACAGGATCTTGAGCGGCGTCGAGACCACAACCGGCGGCATCATCATCATGCCCAGCGACATCAGCACGACGGACACCACCAGGTCCACCAGCAGGAACGGGATATAGATGCAGAAGCCCATGATGAACGCCGTCTTCAGCTCGCTGGTGACGAACGCCGGCACGAGGACCCGCGCCGGCGTGTCTTCCGGCGTCGACACCGACTCCACATGCGCCAGGTCCAGGAACAGCTCGATGTCCGCTTTCCGCGTCTGCCGCAGCATGAAGGCCCGCAGCTCCGTCCAGCCGGCCTGACACGCCTCGACGCCCGTGATCTGCTCGGCCATGTACGGTTGGACGGCTTTCGCCTCGATCGCCTCGAGCGTCGAGCCCATCGTGAACAGCGTCAGGAACAGCGACATTCCCAGTACGACAGGATTGGGCGGGATCTCCTGCGTCGTAAGCGCGCGGCGGACGAACGACAGGACAATCACGATCCGCGTGAACGACGTCAGCGTAACCAGCAGCGACGACAGCAGGACCAGCGAGCCGAGAAACATCGCGACCTGCAGCTGCGGCGCCAGGCTGCCGAATTTGTCGGCCTGCGTCACGCCTTCAACGATGGTCGTCGGGTCCGTCATGGTCGCCTCCTGCGCCGTCAGGTCAGTCGCGTTTCGCGGATCGCTTCCCAGATCTGGTCGCGTTCCGGCTCCGTCGGCGGCGCCGCCGCTTCCTCGTGAGCGGCGTCGTCGAGCAGCGAGTGGAAGCGGTCCGGCAACACCGTGATGCACTTCACGCCCGCCGCATCGGCAGCGACGAGGACCTGCCGGCCGCCGACATCCAGCAGATGCACGCGGCACCGCTGCGGCAGCGTGAGCGATTCAATTGTCCGCAGATGCGTCGTGGGACCGCCGGGATTCGCGCGCTTCGCCACGTACTGGCGAACGATCCACAGCGAAACGACTACGAACGCGACCAGCAGGCCCGCACCTTCCGCCCAGTCGCGGAGCGTTTCTGCAGGATCGACCTGTTCGGACGCTCCCGACCATTTGAGGCGGGACAACGGATCGTTCGCTGCCGGGAGCCCTCCCCGCCCGGCCTGCGGCTCGGCGGATTCTTCAGGAGACAGCTGCGCCGCGGGGCCGGTCGTCTCGGTTTCTCCGGCGACGGGCAGCACCCCGACGGCGCTCACCGCGCCCGCTTCTTCGGTCTGATCGGCCGTCGATTCGAGCCAATCAGCCGTACGCAGTGCGGACTCGTCGGATTCGATCGCCGCGTCGACCTCCCGCAGCGGTTGTGCAATGGGCGTGCTCAGTCCGAATCCCTCGTCGGCAGCCGTGTACGGGCCGGACGCGCCGCCCGGCTCGCGCGCCGCCGCGACGGTCGCAGTCATCAGCAGTACGCCCAGCGCAACGCTGATCGCACCGCGACGGGAGCCGTCCGTCGGGCCTGCGATTCGTCGCGAGGTGGCGAGTTTCTGATGCATGCTGACTTCACGTCCATGTGTGCCAGGCGGCAACCGTTACTCAACTCCGGCTGCCGATGCCGTGGATCGCTTAACGGCGGAACTGTTGCGGCGGACGCCGGCAGATTCCTGGCTCTCGATCTCGTCGATCCGGATCGCGTAGCGATCGTTGACGACAATCACTTCGCCGCGCGCCAGTCGCACGCCCTGGGCCATCAGGTCGACCGGCTGATCGATCGCCCGGTCCAGTTCGACCACCGAACCCTTGCCCAGCTTGACGAGCTCGCCGATCGGCAGCGTGACGCGTCCCAGCTCGACGCTCACCGTGACGGTCACGTCGAAGAAGCGGCTCAGGGAGCCGCCCGGATTCGGCATGCGCTGCGGTTCCATCGCAGGGAACTCGGCGCGATGCGCGAGGATCTCCTCGGCGTCCACGCCCGGCAGATTCGTCTCCGGCATCTCCATGCCGGTTTTGGATTCATCAACTCCGGTCATCAGTTCCCTCCCGTTCGTTCATCCGCTCCGGTATCCAGGACATCCACGATCTGAAACGACCGTTGCACCCCGATCCGCCCTGGATACCCGCGGTACTTGTTGGCTCCGTGAATGTCAGCGAGCACCGGCTGGCTGATGCATTGGTCGAGAACGACCACGTCGCCGATGTGCAGATCGGCGAGTTGCGCCATCGGCAGTCGCGCCGTGCCCAGCTGCACGGACAGTGTGATGGGCAACCCCGCCGCCAGGCGTTCGATGCCGGGCGTCGCCGATTTGGGTTCGTCCGTTTGCGGGTCCTTGGGCCACTCGACACTGGTCAGCTGCTCAAAAGGAACCTGCGGTATCAGCCACGAACATTCGAACTCACCCAGGCGCGTGGAAATCTGGAACTCGCTGACGATCATCTGGTCGGGCCGCGCAAAGAGCCGGCTCCGCGACACGCGCGAATCAAAATCGCCCGGGCGGCATGCGATCGATTGTCGTCCCGGCCACGCTTCGCCCAGCGCCCAGGCCAGCTCGCTCATCAGCAGTTGCATCAGCGATTCTTCCACCGCCGTGAGGGCTCGCGACTTGGGCCAGTCGGATTCGAGATTGCCAAGCAGGTCGGCTGACAGCGACAACGCGTTCTGCGGCGCGAACGCCCAGATCGTCGGGAACGGATCGTCGCCAATCGTCATGACAAATCCGACGCCCGGGTCGGGCAGCTTTTCGACGGCCTGCGAGTACGCCGTGATCTCGTGCCGCGCGCGGGACCAGCGAACCGGGCTCGGCAGGTGCTTGTTCCAGGCTTCCGCGGCCAGCGCACACATCCGGTCCTGCCACTGCGCAAGTGGACGTGGCAACGCAGCTTCGCTGCGCGGCTTGCGGAAATCGACCGGTCGGTAGGCTGTCCCCCCGCTCATTGGACGGCGAATTTCTCAAAGAGGATTTGATTGATCCGGTCGTGTCCGTCCGGAAACAACAGGGTGTTGAACTGGTCACGGATCTCGCGGCGCAGCCGGTTCTGGCCAATCGCACCGCGAATGTCTTCCATGTCCTGGTCCGACAGGTAACTGATCAGCCAGTTCTTCAGCACTGCTTCGTTTTCCTTCATCTTGGCAGTGATGTCGTCTTTCTCGTGCTCGCTCACCTGGAGCGTGATGGTGACGTCGAGGTACCGGTTCAACCGCCCGTCGTCGAGGTTGACCACCACCTCTCCGAAGGGGATGAAGGCAGGTTTGATGACCGCGGCGGGTGAAGCCGGTTCAGCGGCAACTTTCTCGACCTCGGCCGCGTGCCCCTGGACGGGCTGCAAATTGGAAGGCAGGAAGTACGGGACAGCCGCGCCAAGGCCGCCTGCCACCACTGCTGTGATGACCCACCCCAGTTTGCCGCCGCCGCCAGCCTTTCCAGCGTCGCCGGCTGCTTTCTCATCTGCCATTGCCCCACTCCTCTTGAACGGCCGCCCGTCGACGCACTCCCGTCGGCGCGCGAGACAGCACTGTCAATCAGTCGGCCTCCGAGACTAACGATCTTGAGGTTTGATCCGATTCCGGTGACTGCGCAAGGAAAATCGACTTTTCTGGTCACGGAATCTTTGTGGCCCGTGAATTGCTGCTCGGCCGGCGCGTAATCTGGGAGGTTCTGGAAGAATTTGCCGAGAGTGCCGAATGTAATGGCCGCACTCCCCCGATTCCCGACCCGCTCGACTCTTCCGGACGCGAAGACTCTGCCGATTTTGACGACAGGGACTGGTCGGTTCGGGGTGGAACCGAGTTCTTCAAGGCGTTCGTTTGCGTGCACACACGCTGTGAGCAACACAGACGAACGGGGCGGACAGCGGGTGTCCGACGGGGGTCACAGGCTATGCTGGCTGGGCTTTATAGCGCCGCCACCGGCATGAACGCCGCGGCGAAGAACCACGAAGTCATCGCGCGGAACCTGGCACACAGCAGTGTCCCGGGATTTCGTCGTCAGATGCTCGTCTCCGAAACCTTCGAGTCCGCACTCGAAAACGCCACGCTCCCCTCCGGCCACGAAGCCTGGGGCGTCTCGCCCCTGGAGGTCGTCACCGACTTCGGCCAGGGAATCCTCCAGCGGACCGAGCAGCCGCTCGACGTCGCGATCGACGGCAAGGGCTTCTTTACCGTCGAAGGCCCGGAAGGAGTCACCCTGTACACGCGCAACGGAGCCTTTAACCGCAACGAGACCGGACAGCTCGTCACGCCGGAAGGCTATCTCGTCCAGGGCGAAGGCGGGCCGATCACCATCCCTCCCGAAGTACCGCTCAACCAGGTCGTCATTGGAACGGACGGCGGCGTGCGTTCAAAAACCTCCACGTACGGCAAGCTCCAGATCACCGATTTCGTCGAGCCGCAAGAGCTGCAGCCGGTCGGCGCCACGATGTACTTCGCTGACAACCTCGAGTCCAGCACGGGCACCGGCCGCGTCATCCAGGGGTCGCGCGAACTGGCGAACGTCTCCGCCGTCGAGGAAATGGTGGCGATGCTCGTCGGCATGCGGCACTACGAGGCCTCGCAGCGGGCGCTGCGTTCGATCGCCGAAACCGTCGGACAGAACACCAATCCGCAATCGTAACAAGTGCGTTTAGCGGGGAGCCGCAGGCGACCGCTGAGAGTCAAAAGGACAAGCGATGTTAAGAGCGCTCTATTCCAGTGCGACCGGCATGAAAGCCCAGGAGTACGTCATTGACGTCACGGCCAACAACCTGGCCAACGTCAATACCAACGGCTTCCGGCGCAGCATGGTCGACTTTGCCGACCTGATGTATGTTACTGGCAAGCAGGCCGGCACGGACAATACTGCTGGACAGCAGACGCCCATCCCCTTCCAGATCGGCAGCGGCGTGCGCGCCGTCGGCACAACGAAGTCGTTCCGCTCGGGAACATTCGAGCAGACGGCCAACCCGTTCGACACGGCGATCGAGGGAGACGGCTTTTATAAGATCAATCTGCCGAATGGCGACCCGCGCTATACCCGCGACGGCTCGTTCAAACTGAACAGCCAGGGACTGCTGGTGAACTCTGACGGATACCAGGTGGAGGGCGCCGTCTCCATTCCGCCTGATATGAAAGCCAGCGAAATCAACATCGGCGTGGACGGCACGGTCAGCGGCACGCTGCCCGGCGCCACAACGCCGCAAACCTTCGGCACGATCCCTCTGTTTCGCTTCGTAAACCCTGCCGGCCTCAGCAGCGAAGGCGGGAACCTGTTCGCAGAGACGGCCGCGTCCGGAACCGCAACACAGGGAGTCGCAAATCAGAACGGGTTCGGCTCGCTCCGGCAGGGATTCGTCGAACGCTCCAACGTCGAGGTGGTGACCGAACTGATCTCGCTGATATCCGCTCAGCGTGCCTACGAGATCAACTCCCGGGCCGTCCGTGCGGGCGACGAAATGCTGTCCGTGACCGCCGACATCGTCAGGTAACCTGGAGCCGCACACATGACCCTGCGTGCCCACATCCTGCTCGTCGTTGTCGTCGCCCTCTTCGCGAGCGTTACGGCCGTGCGCGCGGCCGAACTGCAGGCGTCCGGACTCGTCGTCGTCACGCTCCGCTCCGATGTCGACCATCACAGCCGCCTGATCCGTGTCGGCGACATCGCCCTGATCTCTGGCGGCAGCGCGGCCGCACGTCAGCGTATCGCCGATCTGGATCTCGTCGAACTCGACCTCGCCGAACCGTCCATCGAGATCTCACAGACGCTCGTCGAAGCTCGATTGCTGCTGAACGGCGTCCCGCCCGGCGCGTTTCGCATCAACGGCGCGGAGGCGGCCGCCGTCGTCCGACGGCAGGCACAGAGCAACGAAGAGCGCGTCCTCGACGTCGTCCGGTCCGCCGTCGCAGAAGAACTGGCGCTTGACGCGAACGAGATCATCGTGCAGTTGGCCCAGCCGCTGACTGCTGAACTCGCACGCATGGTCCAGGCGACGCCCGAGGGTGAACTGGCCGCGAGGCTGCCCTCCACCGCCGGCGGTCGAACCCGCATCGATCTCTGGATCAGCGAAGATCGCGGCGGACAGCGCCAGACGGCGATCGTAGTTAACGTCCGGTTTCGACAATTGACCCCGGTGATCGTCCGCCCGCTGGCCGCGCGACACGTTCTCACTGAGGCCGACGTTGCCATGGAAATGCGCGACCTGACGCAGCGCGGCGTGGCGCTGACCCTCGATCAGGTCACCGGCAAATCGCTCCGGCGCTCCCTGATCGCAGGTGAGATCGTGGTCGAAAAGGACCTGTTCGCTCCGGTCAGCGAAGACGACCCGGTCGTCGTCAAGCCGCGCGACATGGTGCGAGTGACCGCGCGTAAAGGCAAGCTGAGACTCGAAATGCCGTCGGCCGAAGCCATGCAGGCCGGACGCCTAGGGGAAACCGTTCGCGTGAAAAACCCCATCACAGGCAGGATCATCATCGCCCGCGTCGTGGGGTCCGGGGAAGTCGAGGTGCCGCTATGAACAAGCCGTCATTGAGTCGTCGGGCTGCGCTCGGAGCCATGCTCCTGACCGCCGCCGCATCAGCGGCGCCCGCGCGCGGCGAATCACTCTGGCAGCGGCGCGACCCGAACCGCGCGTTTCTGTTCTTTGACACGCAGGCGCGTCACAAGGGGGACCTCATCACCATTCTGATCGACGAAGTCACCGACGTCGATAACAAGGAGGACCGGGGCCTGAGCAAGGAGACCGAAACCTCCAAGTCTTCAGACATTGATTCGTCCGCCAGCGGCGATTTCGGCGGACCGGAAGGATCCGCTGCCTTCGATTTCAACAGCGACTCGTCCCGCTCTTTCGATGGAGAGGCGTCGTTCAGCAGCGAGCGCGAGTTCACCACGCGAGTCGCCGCGACCGTCATCGATGTGCTGCCCAACGGAAATCTGGTCATCAAGGGGGAGCGGAGCGTCGACATCGCCGGCGACGAACGGCTGCTCGTCATCTCCGGCATCGTGCGTCCATACGATGTTTCACCCGACAACACCGTCCAGCATCGAAACATTGCACAGTTGCGAATCACTTACAGCGGCAACGGCCAGGAGCAGGCCTTCGTCCGGCAGGGAATGCTCGGCCGCATGCTCAACAAACTCTGGCCGTTTTAGGTCGAGGCCCAGGCGAGCCGGAGGGCGTTAGCCTCCGGATAAAGAACCGGCTCGATCGCCGCCGGGACAAGAGAGTCCAACATGAATACCCAGATTCAACCTGCACGCCGACGCGCCGCAAGATCTCTCCTGGCGGTGTTGCTCGTCGCCGCGAGCGCCTCTCCATTGGCCGTCGCCGATGGCACGATCACCCGCATCAAGGACATCACGACCGTCGAGGGGGACCGGATCAACCAGCTCTCGGGTATGGGCCTCGTGGTCGGCCTTGCGGGCACCGGCGGAAAGACCCCCACCACGCGCCTCTTCGCGCTCAATATGTTGCAGCGATATGGGCAGCGCTTCGACCCCGCCCTCCGCGCCGCCCTGAGAAACGACGCCAAAGACCGCACCGACAACATGTCCGCCGTGATGGTGCTGGCCGAACTCCCCGCTGACGGCACGCTGGGTCAGAAAATCGACGTCACCGTCTCCGCCGTCGATGACGCCAAGAGCCTCCTGGGCGGCGTACTCGTGTTCACCCCCTTG
>JAEUIG010000196.1 GCA_016795125.1 Planctomycetaceae bacterium
CGGGCGATCGCCACCCGCTGCTGCTGACCTCCGGACAGAGATCCGGGCACCGCATCCTGTTTTTCGGACAGCCCCACGCGGTCCAGCAGCCGCCGCGCCTCGACAATCGCCTGATCCCGCGGCTGGTTCAGGACGTGGACCGGCGCTTCGATCACGTTCTCGAGCACGGTGCGGTGCGGGAACAGGTTGAATTGCTGGAACACCATGCCGACGCGGCGGCGAATCTGCGCGAGGGCGACGTCTCGGTTCGGATCAGACTGTGGTCCCAGCGCAATGTCCGCCACGTCGATGCGGCCGCTGTCGAACTGCTCCAGCCCGTTGATCGTGCGGAGCAGGGTGCTCTTGCCGCCTCCCGACGGTCCCAGCAGGACGCACACCTCGCCGCGCTGCACCGAGAGCGAAATGCCGCAGAGAACTTCGGTGTCGCCGTAACGCTTGTGGATGTCGGTCAGTGTGATCACGTGCGCTGAACCGAGGGTTTTCAGGAGCCGGCGGCATGGCGCAGGCGGCCGGCGATGTGCCAGTGCAACACACCGGCCAGCAGCAGCAGGCCGATGCTCATGACGGCATACACGCCAAGGAAATACGACTGCGATGGTCCGCCGCCGGCGAAGCCCATGAACATGAAAGGAACGATGACGCACAACTGGAACAACCAGACAGCGCCGATCCACGCCACAAACGCCAGCAGAATTGCGACCCAGGAGTTCATCAGCAGCGACAGCCACGCCACCAGGTGCATGAAAAACACCAGGTTAGCGACCACGGCCAACGTGCCGACCAGCGTATTCGTATCGTCCAGATCCTGAATGTACTGCATGACGTCGTTGGGATTGAACAGTGCGCCGACGACGAAGTAGAAGACGGCCGGGGCCAAAGCCAGCAGCGAGCCGCCGAGCTTGGAATATGCGATCCACGGCAACGAATTCGGGAGCATGCAGAGCGACGACCACGTCCGGTCCTTGACCTCCGAGCGAAACACACGCGAGGAGATCGCGACCAGTTCCAGCGGCAATGCCAGGAACAGCATCAATCCCATCAGCACTGAGCCGAAGTCGTCGGCATCGATCGCGCGGTAGTTCCAGTCGTTGACCATGAGCATCACGACATACGTGCAGGGGCCGTAGGCAACCAGCTTGATGATCCAGCTGCTGAGCCCGCCGTTGGCGAACCGGAAGTCGCGGCCAACGATGGCTGCGCCGCCGTCCCACGCCCGGACGGAGCGCCGGCTGCCGCGGCGGATGAGGTCGCGGAGGGTACGGGCGGCGGACGTGCCGTGGACGTCGACATTCCGGTTGAACACGTCGAACACAGCCCACGCCACGAGGAAGATAGCGATGCCCGCGATGACGTTGCTGACGACCTGGACATTCATGGCATTGCCGGCGAATCCGGTGGTCATGATGTTGAACATCATCCAGGTGGCGGTGGCGTGGTACCACTCCTCGGAGAACTCCAGCGCCCGCGCGTGCAGTGTCGCAATCCAGCCGGATGCCGGTAACGGCACGTACGTCGAGAGCACTGAATAGACGACAGGCGGCAGGATGAAATGGGCGAGCAGCAGCAGGATCGCCAGTCCGGCGGCGGTGCCCGAGCGATGGGACACGACCGAGCAGAACAGTCCAAGATTGGCGGCAAGGAACGTGTGTGCCAGCAGGCCGCAGAACGCCACGACGACCTGTTGCCAGGCGACGCCCCCCAGCGTGATCGCCAGCAGCGTAAACGGAAACTGCACCGCCAGGATCAGCAGCGCACCCGTCAGTCGGGGCGCGAGTTTGCCGACCAGCAGCGACAGGGCCCCGATGTCGGCCATCCGCAAGAGACCGAGCGTCTGCTCCTCCTTTTCCTCGGTGATGCACGTCGCGAACAGGAACGGACCGGCAAGCGAGGCGAAGAACAGGTTGATAAACGTCAACTGACTGAAGAAATCGCGTCCGGGGGCCCCCATGACGAAGGACAGCGCCTGCACGCGGACCAGCGCAATCAGCCCGAACGCCAGCAGCGCCATGCGCATGATGTGCGGATGCAGCAGCCGCACATCGGTGCGCAGCGCACGCAGGAACAGCGCAAACGTTGGTGAGCCCATGACGCCTGCAGTGTACCCGCGCGAGCACGTCCGTTGGAGTTCAGCCTGCAGGCTGACCGGAGCGCGAACGTGGTATGGCTGAAGGCAGCCTGAAGGCTGAACTCCAACCTACCACTGCGCCGGGCGCTGGTTCTGGCGCTGCTGCAGCTGCTGCGGCGAGAGTCGCGGACTCGCAGCGGGGGCCGTGGCCGAATGCCGGCCGGCGGCCGGGGACAGCGAAGGCGTTTGCTCATTGCTGGACAGCGCAGCGGTCTGAACGCCGGTGCCCGACGGCAGGCTGGCGAGCGCCGATTCCTGCTCGCGACGCACTTCGTCGAGCCAGTACTGCGCCTGCAGGAGATCAGGCTTCTTGGTGACCGCGAGCAGCAGATGCTCGTGTGCCGCGTCGAGCTTGCCCTCGTCTTTGAGAATCACGCCCACGTTGTAGTGGGCTTCGGCATCCCCGACGGTGCGGACGAAATGCGACATGGCGCCGGCAACGTCACCCGTGTGGACGAGAGCGACCGCAAGATCGTACCGGTAGGCTTTCTCGGCCGGAGCGGCCAGCATTGCCCGATTCAGCTGTTCAACGGCCGGCGCCCACCGCTGCTGGCTGGCGTAAAACTGTCCGAGGGCGTGCATTGCCACGGGCGAGCCGGGATCGAGCCGCTGAGCCCGCAGGAAGCCCTGTTCGGCTTCACTGGCGCGGCCGCTCAGCTGGTCAATGCGCGCAAGTCCCAGGGCGGCCTCCAGGTTCTTGGGCTTCGCTTCGGCAACTTCGCTGTAGTGCCGCCGGGCTTCCGTCAGTTTGCCGACGTCTTCCATCCAGCGGGCGTAGGCGAGGCTCAGTTCGGTCGGGTCCTTGACGTCCGGGATCTCCTCCGGTTTCGGCTCGGATGTGGCGGCGACCGTCCGCGCCTGGAAGAGTGAGCTGAGTGAGCTTTTCGAGGCGGTGGCGTTCTCGCCGGTGGCCTGGCAGCCGCAGGCCAGTGCCAGGGCGGCACACCCCAGAGAGTTCCAGAATTTCGGGCCACGACTCATGCGCCGGCACTCCTTGCCGAGGAACTTCGTGCGAATCGTCCGGATTCGCATCGCGGCGGCGATTGATTCTCGATGACGGCCGGGCCCGCCGTCAGTTCGCGACGGCAGCATCGATCGAGCAGAACAGTCGCCGCGCAGCCTCCGACAGGACCGCCTGGTCGAGGCGGAGACTCTCTCCTCTGAATCGACAGATCGCGCCCGCAATCTCCACCAAATCGCGCGGGTCGCTCGATCGTGGCGACCGATTCACCCCGTAGTGCTGTCCAAACAGGGTGTTCACGGAGTCTGGGTGGTATGCGATCCCCTGCGCCTCACAGATTCGCCTCAGGATGCGCGCGAACATGTCGCGCGTCGGCGGGGCGACGTAGATCTTGTGACGCAGCCGGCGCAGGAACGCCTCGTCCATCAGTCCCGCCGGATCGAGGTTCGTGGAGAACAAGGTCACCTGCTCAAACGGCACTGCGACCTTGCGACCGGTCGCGAGCGACAGAAAATCGATCCGGTCCTCCAGCGGCAGAATCCACCGGTTGAGCAGTTCCCGCGGATTGACGATCTGACGGCCAAAGTCGTCGATCAGGAACACCCCGCCGTTCCCCTTGATATGCAGCGGAGCCGTGTAATAGCCGCTGCCGGGATGGTGCCGAAGGTCCAGCATGTCGAGCGTCAGTTCGCCCGCAGCGAGCATGACGGGGCGTCGAATCCGCCGCCAGCGGCGGTCCGGCATCGGGGCGTCGAAGTCGCGTTCGGCGAGCGAGTTCGCGAGGGGCGCAGCGGGATCGTCTCCGGCACGGCCGTCCGTCGCACGATGGAGCGACGGGTCGTAGACGGTGACGATGGCGCCGTCGATGTCGATCGCATACGGGATGTAGATCTCACCGCCAAATTCGTGCAGAAACCTGCCGATCCGGCGGGCAATCTCCGTTTTGCCATTCCCCGGCGGACCGAACAGGAAGATGGACCGGCCGCTGCAGAGGGCCGCCCCGAGTTCGTCCAGCAGGCCTTCCTGGAGCACGAATCCGTCAAACGCCTGGAGCAGCGAATCGGCGCGGCATTCGAGACCGACGACGTTCTGCGCGCGACACTGACGGGCGTAGGCAGCCAGCGGCACCGGCGCCGGGCCGACGTAACGGCACTGCTCGAAGACATCGCGTGCGCGGATGCGGCCCAGTTCGGTCAGCGTGAACCGCTGGGAGACGGGTCCCATCGAGTCGCCGCTGGTCACTTCGGCGCACCGCTGCTCCTTGAGAAACCGCAGGGCCTCGTCGACCAGCGGAAACGGGAGCCGCACTTCCTGTGCGACCTCATAGCCCGCCATGGCGCCGTGGAGATACAGCAATTTCAGCGCGAGGTCGGACACCTGTCCGACGCCGAGACCGGCCTCGCGCAGCGAGCGAGGCGCGGGAGGCGCCTCGCCGCTGCGCGACTGTGAATCGTCCGCCAGAAAGGCATCGCCGGGCAGCGACAGCGGCAGGCCCTCGGCCGGCGATGTGGCCGCCGACGCAAACGACGCCGGTTGCATGCTGCGCTCCGTCTGGTAATCCCGTGCAGTTCCCGGCAGGCGATCAGTTTCCGCCCGTGGTCGCCGCAGCAAACGGAATGACCGGCGAATCCATGTTCTCAAGCCGCTGCTTGAAGATCGAGTCGATCTCGCTGGCGGGCCGGCCGATTTCCGACGAGACGCGGAGCGTGATCGGCAGCGATCGCGCGTCGCCGAGCATCGTCGCAACGGACTCCTGCATGCTGGACATCCGCCGATCGTTGATCGACCGGTCGTTGGACATGGCGAGGAACGCCTGCCGCTGCTCGAGCGGCACGTTCGACAGGAGCCATTGCAGGTGCGTCTGTCCCGAGCTGTTCAGCTTGTTCGTGACCGGATCGAAGTGGTACGGGTAGAACGTGCAGAGCGACAGCCAGCCGTTGCCGATCTGCAGATCGGAGACGAGATTGACGTCGGCCTGGTCCATGGCCGTGTACGGGTACGGCCAGTAGTGCTGCGCGTAAAACCGGTGGATGCACGGTTGCGGTTTGCCACCGGCCCGCGGCTCAGGCGGCCACATCTTGCCGTAGCGATACGCCTGGCGTTGTCCGTACGGCTCGGACGAGCGCATCTCGTAGTATTCCTGAGACCCGTGACGGGGTCCGTCGGACGTAAAGGGCCAGCCGGCCAGACCGGTGGCGGGCGCCGAGGTGATCCAAGCCAATGCCAAGAGAATTCCACAGCGGAAGTTCACTGGTCGCTCCCCTTCCCTGAGACACAAGGCCTGCCCGGACACCCACGTGGTCGATAGCCGGCTCGCGGCGACAGTTCGACGTCCGTCAGCGGTGACCGCAGAGACGGTCGACCTTATCGTGAATTATCGGCTGCCGAACGTGCCGATCATGACGCGGATTCCGGTCATCCGGGTTCTAATGATCGAGCAAAGACTAGCCGCGACCGTCAGGGAGTGAATGACGCGTGTTTCGCTCCCTGACGGTCGCGGCTAGTACACGGCCATTCAGGCTCATACTGCGGCAGTTGTGCGTTCGCCTTCGGTGAGCAGAGGGGTCGTCACAGTTGGAGGCGACTGTTCCGGCCGGTGCCGCAGCACCCAGCGGAGGAGCCAGGCGGCGGCGAGGGCACACATCACGATCAGCGGCCAGTCGAACCGCAACGCCGACTGCTCTCCTGCCTGCTCGATGGTGAACAGCCAGTCGCCGGCGCCTTGCGCCAGCGGCGACGGGTCGATGCGCGACATCACCACCTGCAGTCCATTGAACAGCAGGTGAAAAATGACTCCGGGGACCAGGCTGCCGCTGCGAATCGCCAGGAGGCCGAGCACCAGACCCAGCAGGATGGCATTGAAGACCTGCTGTGGAATCATGTGGACCACGCCGAACGCCACGCTGGACAGCACAATCGGCAGCCAGGGACGTCCTGAATGCTGCATGCCGCTGAGGATGAACCCGCGGAATGCCAGTTCCTCACAGATGGCGGGCGCCACGGCAAACGCGAGCAGCGGCAGCCAGATCCCAATGGAGGGGTCGCGGAGTGCGGCAAACAACTGCGCCGCTCCCTCCGGGAGCGCCGGAAAGAACCAGCCTTCCAGGAGCCGGATGAGTTCCTGGGAGATCGGCAACAGCAGGCAGGCCAGCGCAGACCCTGCGGCCAGCATGCGCCAGTCGGGCCAGCACAGCTTGAGCGTGCGCCGGAAATCGGTGGTGAGCACGGCTGCCATGATGAGCGCCGGCGTGGCGACGGTCGCGAGCAGGAAGATCATCTGCAGTTCGAGCAGCTTGACGACTCGCGAGCCTTCCGGCGCCGCGAAGAACGCCTGCTGCATCGGCGAGTAGGAGGCGAACTGCAGGAGCATGATCATCAGGAAGCAGATGCCGGCTTCGGTGAAGTTGGGCAGCGGCGCCTTGTCGCGGAGAACGTGCCGCAGCCACAGGCCCAGTTCGAGCCGGTCGGCTTCGCGGAACAGGATGGCCTCGCGACGGAACAGCTCGATCGCCCACCACAGGGCCAGCGCACTGTAAGCGAAGCTCGACAGCAGCACCGGTGCGAAGTAGATCGACAGGGGGACGGAGGCCGTTGCGCCGAGGAGCAGCGCCTTCAGCAGGAGCGCAGGGCCCATGACCGGGAGGACGCTGTAGTACGGCGTGATCTCGACGGCCGGATTCAGGCAGAACAACGTGAGACCGATCGTGACCATCAGCAGCGGGGTGAGGTAATACTGCCCCTCCTTGCTGCTGCGTGCAAACATGGCGAACGCGAGACTCAAGGCGCTGAACAGCGCGGCGAGCGGCACGGCGAGGACGATCAGCCAGACCAATGCCGACGGGGGCGGCAACGAGACGTTGCCGAGGGCCGATGCGGCGCCGCCGGCCATCTCCAGCGTGTACTTGCCGGTGAAGCCCATGCTGAGCAGGTTCAGGAACGCCGTCGCCAGACTGAACAGCAGGACGGTGAGAAACTTGCCGGTCACAATTTCCGTCCGCGAAGCCGGGCAGATCAGCAGCGTCTCCATCGTGCCGCGTTCCTTCTCGCCGGCGCCCACGTCGATCGCCGGGTAGAACGCGCCCGTAATGGACATGATCACCAGCAAGGCGGGAAACAGCTTGCTCCAGACGCTGGCCGCGATCTGGTCCTCTTCCGCGAGGTTCACGTCCGTCGGGTTGAAGGGCGTGTGCAGCGACTCCGGCAGGTTGGCCTGCTGCAGCCGCTGTTCGAGCAGTTTCTCCTCCCAGTTGCGGAGGGCCTCACGGACGCGACGGAAGGCGATGGCCGATTTGTCGACAGCGCCGTTCTCGAGAATGATCGGCTGTTCGGCCGGCGCGGCGGTGAACTGGGGATCACGGTTCGCGAGCTGCGCGTTGAGGGCATTCATCCGGTCGCGATAGCCGGTCGGAATGACGATCAGCACCTGCACCGGGCTGCGGTTGAACCAGTCGCCGATCTGCGATCGGAGCTCCTCGCTGCGCAATCTCAGCGTTTCGGCCGCCTGGGCGACTTCGGGGACGGGCGGTTCGGTACGGGCGGCGCGCTCGAGTCCGCGCAGGTCGGCCGTTGCGCGCGCCAGCTCCTCGATGTGCGGCCGGATTTCCCTGGCTTGCTCGAGGAAGCCGGCGATCTCGGGATCGAGTGCGGTGGCCGGCGTGCGGTCGGTGACGACCGTCAGCTTGGCGGCGTCATCGGGGTTCTCAAAGTAGTCGGCGACAAATCGATCGCCGTCGAGCAGCGGGGGATCGGGAAGGTCGTCGGCGCCCAGCATCACGACCGTGCGCGTCTGCTCCGAGAATGTCACCGTCATGTTGACCATGGCGATGCCGAGGATCGGGTAGAGCAGCAGCGGCAGCACGGCGACCATGAACAGAGTCCGCCGGTCGCGGAGCTGGTCGCGCACTTCCCTGAGAAAGATCAGCTTGATGTTGCGCCAGTTCACGGCCGGGGGACGCTTCGAGGATTCAGGATTCGGATTTCAGAGTGGTGGTCCGAATCGGGGACTGTTTACGTCAGCAGCGCAGGGCTGTCGCGTCGCAGACTCTCGTCGTGGTGCTCGATCAGTTCGAAGAACAGCTCTTCGACATCAGACTGGCCGTATTTTGCGGCCAATTCCTCCAGCGTGCCGAGCGCCAGGATGCGCCCCCGGTGGATGACGCCGACGCGGTCGCACAGCTTTTCCACCTCGCGCATGATGTGCGTCGAGAAAATGATGCACTTGCCCTGGCTCTTCAGCAGCTTGATGGTGTTCAGCACGGCACGGGCGACGAGCACATCAAGGCCGGACGTCGGCTCGTCGAAGATCAGCACC
>JAEUIG010000212.1 GCA_016795125.1 Planctomycetaceae bacterium
TGTTCGGGTCCGGCACGATCGCCAAGCTGGGGGAGCATGTCCGCAAGCAGGGGGGCAAGCGGGTTTTGCTGGTCACCGACGCCGGGCTGCGCGACGCCGGGCATGAGGCGGTGGCGCTCAAGGTGCTGGGCGACGCAGGCATTGAGGCCGTCGTCTACGACGAGGTCCGGACCAATCCGACTTCCGACGACATCGACGCCGGGGCAGCATTCGCCCGCCGTCACCAGATCGACCTGCTGATCGGCCTGGGGGGCGGCAGCAGCATGGACTGCGCCAAGGGGATTAACTTCGTCATCACCAACGGCGGTAAAATCGAGGACTACTGGGGAATCAACAAGGCGACGAAGCCGATGCTGCCGCTGATCTGCGTGCCGACGACGGCCGGGACCGGCAGCGAGGCGCAGTCGTTCGCGGTGATTGCGCATCCCAAGACGCACCTGAAGATGGCGTGCGGAGACAAGAAAGCCGCAGCGAAAGTGGCGATTCTCGATCCTGACCTCACTCTGTCGATGCCTGCTTCGGTGACGGCGGCGACCGGGATCGACGCGCTGAGCCACGCGCTGGAATCGGCCGTGACGACCCGTCGCACACCGGTCTCGCAGATTTTCAGCCGGCAGGCGTGGCAGCTGCTGAGCCGTGCGTTTCCGGGCGTCCTCGTGTCGCCGGGGAATCGCACGGCGCGCGGGGCCATGCTGCTGGGATCGTACCTGGCCGGCGCCGCCATCGAGAACTCGATGCTGGGCGCGACGCATGCCGCCGCCAATCCGCTCACCGCCCATTACGACCTCACGCACGGCATTGCGATCGGCCTCATGCTGCCGCATGTCATCCGGTACAACGGAACAGTCGTCGCGGCGCTGTACGGTGACCTGGCCGCCGATGCAGGACTGTGCAGCGCTGACGATCCGGCCGCACCGGACTTGCTGGCGGCATTTGTAACGCGGCTCGTGTCCGAATCCGGCGGCCCCACGTCGCTGAAGGATTGCGGCGTCGATCCTGCCCTGGTCCCGAAGCTGGCGGCCGAAGCGACCGAACAGTGGACCGGAAAGTTCAACCCGCGGCCGGTGGCCGCTTCGGAGTTCGAGGAGCTGTATCAATGCGCGCTCGCCGGTTGAGAAAGGCATCGATTGCGTGTGTGACCGGCTTTGCTGGAGCGAACGCAAGACTGATCGCGTGCGGCACTTCGGGATTGGCAACGCCGGTGGCACCCTTCCTGATCGCCGCTATTCTGTGCGTTGCGTTCAGCGGATGCCGTCGCCCGGTTCCGGAGAACGTTGAGCCACAAGCGATTCCAGAAGTTTCTGCGCCCGCACCTCCCACGAGTGTCTCGGCGCCTTGGCCGAATTTCCGAAACGGCACCGATCTGCTCGGCATTGCGACCTCCGCGCTGCCAGAAACGCTTGAAGTCGTGTGGCAGCGTGAAGCGCACGACGGAGTCACGTCGACCGCCGCGATTGCCGACGGGCGCGTGTATGTGGCCGAACTCAGCGGCAACGTTCGTTGCCTCGATCTCCGTTCCGGGGAGGAGTTCTGGCACTACCGGACGATCGAGAACGAGGACCCCGAAGAGTTCGCGCCAGGCTTCAATGCGCCCGTGACGCTGTCGGACACGGCGGTGTTCGTCGGCGATGAAGAAGGCAAGTTTTACGCGCTCGATCGGGAGTCGGGGAAACTGCTGTGGCCGCCGTTCGGCACCGACGGGGAGATCAAGGGAGGCGCGACGATCCTGCCGCCGGACGACACCGGCGTCGAGCGCGTGATGTTCGGCTCCCACGACGGCAAGCTGTACTGCCTCAATGCGGCCACCGGCGAAAAGGTGTGGGAGTTCGATACGCTCGGGCCGGTCAACGGCTCACAGGCGCTGGCGCGCAGCCGGAACGCCGATGGATCGGAGTCGCTGTTCACCTTTGTCGCCGGCTGCGACAAGCCGTTCCTCCGGGTGGTCAACGTCGCCGACGGGCAGCAGCACTCCGAGATTCACCTGGAATCGCTGATGGTGGCCTCCCCGTCCCTGATCGGCAACGTCCTGTACTTCGGCACGCCCGACGGTGAAGTGATCGCGCTCGACTGGACGACGCAGCAGCAGCTGTGGCTGTACGCCGACAAGCAGCGGACGCAGGAGATTCATTCGTCGCCGGCGACGACCGACACGCTGGTCATCATCGGCAGCCGGGACAAGCGGCTGCATGCAGTGGATCGCGCAACCGGCCAGGTGGTATGGACGTTTGAGACACGCGGGCAGGTCGATTCGTCGCCGGTCCTCGTCGGGGAGCGTATCTTCTTCGGCTCGGCCGATCGGCACATTTACGCGGTCGACCTGTCGGGCAAGGAAGTCTGGAAGCACAACACGGGACGGCGGATTTCGGCGTCGCCGGCCGTGGGAGACGGGCATCTCGTGATCGGCTGCGAAGGCCCCGCCGGGCCGATTCTGTGCTTCGGAGCGAAAGAATGACGGTGCAAAACCGCAAGCGTCGCTCGCTTGCGGTTTTGCAATGGACTCACTGCGCCCCGCTGAGCTTCTTCGCCCACTCGCTGTTCGGATAGTCCTGCTCGAGCTTCGCAGACGCTTCGGCCCCACGGACCGGCTGCCCGACGGCCGGCCACAGCTGGGCGAGCTGATACAACGCCTGCGCGTGCAGGTCGCCGTGCTGTGCCAGCGACGGGACGACGTCAACGATCAGGACCTTGGTGAGCGCCTCTTTCTCGCGATTGCCGGCGGCGAGACACGCTTCGCCTTCGCCGATGTAGGCCTCCGCCTGAAGGCGGGTTTCGTTTTCCGACGAGTCGCGGACGACTGTCGCGAAGACGGGGATGGCCTCCGCATGCTTCCCTTGAACTCGGAGGCATTGCGCCTGCCCGAGCATCGCTTCGAGCCGCCGCGCAGCGGTGGCGGGATCGTTGGCCGAAGCGCCGGCGACGACTTCGTCGAAGATCGCCTGCGCTCCAGGCGCATTCCCCTGCTGCTGCATGATCCGCGCCAGTCCCAGCTTCCCGGCCATCTGCAGGTCGGGCCAGGGAGCGGCGGAAACCGCCATGAACGCTGCCTCGGCGGCGGGCACCTGGTCGGCGGCGAGCAGCACTTCACCGAGAAACTGCTGCGCCTCGAAGGCGCGGTAGTGATCCCGGTTGCGATCGAGAAAACCCTGCAGACCTTCGGCGGCGGCGGCGAGGCTGGTGGGATCGCCGAGCGCCGCCTTGCCGGCCGTCCGCGCCTGGAGGAACTCGATCTCCGCCCGCAGGTTGGCATTCGTCGTCGCGCCGTCGCTCGCGGCCTGGGCATAAGACTCCAGCGCCTGAGCAAACTGGCCGCTGCGCTCCTGGCTGCGTCCAAGCCGCAACGACGGCGGCGCCGCGGCGTAGTCGATATCGACAATGTCGTTCGCCGGTACGGACGTCGGCTCTCCTACTTTCGGAGTGACGACCACCTCCGTCTTCGACACGCTCGTAATCTCGCCGACCGCCGGCTTGTCGGTGCTGCGGCGGATGACTGTGTCGACCGCCAGACTCGACTGCATCGCGCCGATGCCCGCCGCTACGACAATTGCGAGCTGCCACGAGATTCGCCGAACGTGCATATCAATGACCTTCCAGAAGTGGGTCGCCTCTCATCTCCCCTCTCCCCCCGGGAGAGGGGCCGGGGGTGAGGGCGAACGACAATCGGTATCCCCGACTCCATGACGTGGTGAGTATGATCTACTTTGATTTCACTGTGGGACGCGACTTCTGCTGCTTCTTTCGCAGCTTCTTTTTCTTCTCGTTCCGCACCGACATCACGTACAGGCCGATGCAGGCGCCGCAGCCGACGACAATCAACGTCAGCACGAGGCCGAAGTTCATCTTCTCTTTGGGAGGCGCCTTGGGAGTCGCGGCGGGCTGAGCGGGGGCTGCGGCCGCTGCAGTCTGTTGTTGCGCGGCTGGAGCGTCCGTTCCACTCGGGGCGAAGCTGCTGGCGACGACGGCCTTGAGCGACAATTCGGGTTCGCCGAGGTCTTCCCGCACCTGTCGATAGAGCCCGTCGAATCGGGCGAGATCTTCCGCCGACAGCGAATCGGCGGCGAGCCGTGCAAACGCCTCGATGCCGAACTTGGCGGACTGCAGGCTCTTGACCTGCTCGTCGACCGGCAGATGCTGGGCGTAGAGCCGGTGGCACTCCGCCTGATAGTACCGGGCGTCGATGTGCATCTGCAGAACGCGCGCCTCGCGTTCACCGACCAGCAGCGCCTGCTGCAGCCGTCTCGTCAACTGGTTCCAGCCCCATAGCGGCGGGTCGGTGCGGCCGTTGATCGCCAGCAGCAGCTTGTCGGAGGCCGAAGTCTCCGCCGCGCCCCAGTCGCGGTACAGCAGTGCTGCTTCGAATTGAACATTTGGCGCTTGCGGACTCTGCTTGAGCGCGTCGAGCATCGCCTGCTCGGCCGCAGCGTAGTCTCCCTGCCGCTTGCGGCAGTCGGACAGTCGCAGCGAGATGACGGTCTTCTGCTCGGGCTTGGCGACGAACGTGGCGTCCGACGCAGCCCGCTGCACCATCCGGTCGTAGGTTGCCGAAGCCTTGTTGAAGAACTCCGTCGATTCGGCCGGCGCGTCCTTGGAGCCTTCCGCCAAACTCGTGTAGGTTTCGGCGATCCACAGCAGCGATCCGAACGTCTGTCCCTGTTCTCGCTGGGAGATCGAGTCGAGAAACTCCTCGAAGCCGGCGCGAACGTCGTTGAGACGTGCCGTCTGCCCGCTGGCATGGAGCTGCTCCATCTCCTTCTGCAGTTCCTGCCCGAACGCAACGTAGACCTGCGTCAGCGACGCGGAGTCATCGCCGGCAGCGACGGCTTCGAGCTGGGCGCGGGCTTCGGACGCCGCATCAAGATCGCGGCGGCCGATCTGTGTCCGCAGGAGCTGTTGGTAGGCGATGCTGGCGATCCGCGAGCTGCGGACGTTGTTGGGATCGGTGGGGCGCGCTTCGCCGGGGGGGACGGAGACGGCAGTCAGCACGGCGTGCGGCGCCTGCGTCAGGATCTCCAGGGCGCCGGGAACGTCGCCCGTCGTGGTGTAGATGCCGCCCAGGTTGCGGATCTGGGCCAGCGACAGTTTTCCCAAGGCGAGGTCGCCCGGTGTGGCGGCTTCCTGCGGAAGCTGCTGCTGCCAGACGTTGATGCCGGTGATGAGGTGCTGTTCGGCGTCGGTTTTCCATTTCGCGAGCGTGTCGGCCGCAACGCGTTCCGCCTCGGGCTTCGACAGTTCCTCGCCGTATGCGGACCAGAAGGCCTGGCCGGCCTTGATCTGCGAGGCGGCGTACTCGTCGGCGGTGGCAGGAACTTTCGCCCACCATTCCCCGGCCTTGGCCTTGTCCCCTTCGTTGACGTACATCTTGGCGATGGCGTCGCGGGCGTCGGTCGCTTCGCTCGCGTCGGGCCAGCGCGCGACGATGTCGTCCGCGGCGGCGACCATCTGCGCGCGTTCGAACTCCCGGACCTCCCCGGACAGATCGTTGTATGCGTTCTGCCACG
>JAEUIG010000217.1 GCA_016795125.1 Planctomycetaceae bacterium
GAAATTCGGCCCTCGCTCTGTTCGTCGCTCTCGCGGCAACTCTGTATGCCCATGCCTTCTCGGCTGAGAAGGCCAGCACCGAAGCTCGGGCGCGTGGCGGCGACCTGGCGGTCCACTGGCACCTGCTCCGCAACGATGACGATTCCCGGTCGCATCACGCCCGCTGGACAATTACCAACACCAGCGATGCTTCGTTGCCTGCGAGCGGCTGGACGTTGTGGTTCAACATGCTGCACCTGGCGCAGCCGCAGCCGACACTGTCCATCGATCCCGCAGTGCAGATCACGCACTTCAGCGGCGACCTGATGAAACTGCAGCCGACCGCTGCGTTCAAACCGCTGGCTCCCGGGGCGAGCTTCACGTTCGAGTATCACGGTGTTGAGCCGGTCAACAAGGTCTGCTGGGCGCCGGCGGGGCTATACATCGTCTTCGCAGACGAGCAGGGACAAGAACAGCCTCCCGAGCTGATCGGCGAGGTCACGATCGAGCCATTTGCTGAGCCGGAACAGATCAATCGGGGCCAGCTGGATCAGACGCCGATTCCGACGCCCGCATGGCT
The DNA here is from genome assembly GCA_016795125.1 of Planctomycetaceae bacterium. Taxonomy (GTDB): domain Bacteria; phylum Planctomycetota; class Planctomycetia; order Planctomycetales; family Planctomycetaceae; genus JAEUIG01. The sequence continues at coordinate 560 of JAEUIG010000217.1, forward strand.
GCACGAGCAGAACTCAAAGCTGTCGTTGCTGAAGCCGGAGGCCATCAGCCCGATTACGCCGACGCCCGTTGTTTATCGCGCCGGTGGAGAGAACCGGACGATTGAACGCGGATGCGTCGTGCGGTTCGGCGATGGGCTGGCCTCGGACGCGGGATACCTGTCGAAGATGCTGCGACCGGCGCTGGGAGCAGCGCCGCTGGCGGAGCCGGGCAGTGCTCCGGGGAAAAACGCAATTGTTCTGCGTGTCGGCGACGTGACGGTGGCCGGCGACAAGCGGGCAGCCGGCAGTGAGGCGTACGTGCTCGATGTCGCCGCCGATCATATCACCATCACCGGCGCAGATGCGGACGGCGTGTTCTACGGCATTCAGTCGCTGTTGCAGTTGCTGCCGCCGACCGTGTTCGCCGGAGGCAGCGGCGCCGTCACGTTGCCGCTGGCTCATGTCGAAGATGCGCCGCGGTTTGCTTATCGCGGGCAGCACATCGATGTGTCGCACAACTTCCACAGCAAGGCGAGCATCCTGAAGCTGCTGGACGTGATGGCGTTCTACAAGCTGAACACGTTTCATTTTCAGGTCAGCGACGATGAGGGCTGGCGGATCGAGATCCCCGAACTGCCGGAGCTGACGGAGATCGGCGGCGGCCGGGCGCATACCAGCAACAACGACGGCGCCCTGCATCCGACGTACGGCGCCGGTCCGTACCGGGATCCGCCGTCGTTCGGTTCGGGCTTCTATACCCGGGCGGACTACATCGAGATCCTGAAGCATGCCCGCGACCTGCACATCCAGGTGATCCCCGAGATCAACATGCCGGCGCATGCCCGGGGCGCGCTGATCGCCATGAAGACCCGCGAGAAGCGGCTGATGGCGAAAGGGAACGAGTCGCTGGCGGTCGAGTTCCGGCTCCACGATCCGGACGATACGTCGAAGTACTTTTCCGCGCAGAGCTTCAAGGACAACTGCGTGTGCGTGGTCGACGAGCCGGTCTATCACTTCGCTGAAGTCATCATCCGCAACTTTGAGGAGATGTTCGCCGAAGCCGGGATGAAGCTGGAGACGTGGCATTTCGGAGCGGACGAAGTGCCCGAAGGGGTCTGGACCGAATCCCCGCGCTGCGCAGCGTTTCTGAAGGAGCATCCGGAGCTCAACGGCCCGGCCGACCTGAAGAACTATTTCGTGCGGCGGATCATCGACATCTGCGAGCGGAAGGGACTGCAGACGGCGTGCTGGCAGGAAGCGGCGCTCGATCATGTGCGGGTGAACGGCGAGAGCCGCGACAATCCGCGGCCGGAATTCGCCGGCGGCCAATTGATCCCGTATGTCTGGAACAACACCAGCGGCAACGAAGACCTGTGCAACCGGTTCGCGAACATCGGCTATCCGGTGGTGCTGTGCTGCGTTTCCAACCTGTACTGGGACCTGGCATACAACAAGGATCCGCTGGAGCCGGGGCTGACGTGGGGCGGATTCGTCGATGCGCGGGCGCCGTTCGAATTCGTTCCTGAGGATGTGTTCAAGTCGACCCGTGTCGACGCCTATGGCCACGACTACGACCGGCCGGGAATGTACCGCGAGCGGGAATCGCTGACCGCGGACGGACTTCAGAACGTGCTCGGCATCCAGGGGCAGATCTGGTGCGAGACGATCAAGGGTCCGCAGATGCTGGAGTACTACGCGTTTCCGAAAATGCTGGGTATGGCGGAGCGGGCGTGGGCCGCGCAGCCCGAGTGGGCCACGCTTTCAGACCTCGCACAGCATGACGCCGCCGTGCAGGTCTCCTGGAACGAATTCGCAAACCGACTGGGTCAGCGCGAGTTGCCGCGGCTCGATGCACTGTTCGGCGGCATCGGGTATCGACTGCCGCCGCCGGGGGGCGAGATCAGGGACGGCAAGCTGCACGCCAGCACGGAGTATCCCGGCCTGACCATTCGTTACTCGACGGACGGCAGCGTGCCGACGACTTCGTCGCCAATTTACACGGACCCGGTCGCCGTGCAGGGACCAGTGATGCTGAGCACCTTCAGCACGGAGAACCGCGCCGGTCGCGCGAGTACCGTGGAATAAAGGAAAAAACAGGAGGTAACAGAGGAAACGGAGAGGTTAAGCACTAACATTCCTTCCTGTGTTATCGGATTGAGTTTTGGGGGGCCCTATGCCGCGACTCATTCGCTGTAGTGCTGCTCGTCAGCAGTCAGTTCCGCCGCATCCGTTTGCCCCTATTGTGGAAATCCGGTGCAGACTGTCGCCATGGGTTTCGCGTGGGGACTCGCTCAGATCATTTCATTGTCGGTGCGTTGGGCGTCGTGCTGATCGGAGTCGGACTTGCCTATGGAAAGACGCCGTGATCCGCGTGGCTGGCTCGCACTAATAGGAGCGATCGTAGTTATCCTCGCGGCTGTCATGCGGCCTCCGACCTCTCGCCGGCGCTAGATAAAATGTCGAAGCAGATCTGGAAGTTGCTAGCTCCATCTCTCCGTTTCCTCTGTTATCTCCTGTTGTTCCTTTTCTGAATCACATGACGTCTCCCGTTCAACAGCTCGCCGTTCGTGGTGGCACGCCGCATCGCACGACTCCATTCACCAAATGGCCGGTGCATGATGAGGCGGAGGTGCAGGCGGTCACCGACGTGGTGCGGTCCGGCAAGTGGTGGCGCTGCGCGTACGGCACCGGCGAGCTCGAGAAGAAGACCGCCGACCAGGTTGCCGGGCGCAGCCGTGTCGAGGTGTTCGAGGAACGCTTCGCGGCGGCACATCGCGCGAAGTACGGAATCGCCGTCACCAACGGCTCGGCGGCGCTGGACATAGCGTTGCGGGCCGTCGGGGTGCAGCCGGGGGACGAGGTCATCACGACGCCGTACACGTTCGTGTCGACGTCGATGTGCATCATGAACAACTTCGGCGTGCCGGTGTACGCCGACATCGACCCCACGACCTATAACATCGATGCCTCACAGATCGAGTCGCTGATCACCGAGCGGACGAAGGCCATCGTGCCGGTGCACTTCTCCGGCAACCTGTGCGACATGGAGCGGATCATGGCGATTGCCCGCCGGCACGGGCTGGCGGTCGTGGAAGATGCGGCGCATGCGCACGGCGTGGAATACCAGGGTAAGCAGTTCGCCGGGACGTTCGGCGACCTCAACTGCTTCAGCTTTCAGGAGTCGAAGAACCTGCCGACCGGCGAAGGGGGGATGATTCTCACGAACTCGGACACGCTGTACGAGACGGCGTTCAGCATGCATCACCTGGGCCGGCTGCCGGGCGAGGTGTGGTACAAGCATTTTCACCAGGCATGGAACGCCCGGATGAACGAGTTCACGGCGGCGATCGGCATCGTGCAGCTGGGGCGGATGTTCGAGCAGAACGCGCGGCGGATGGAGAATCACACGTACCTGATGGAGCGGCTGGCGCAGCTGCCGGGCATCACGCCGTGCGTCAACCTGCCGGGGATCACGAAGCATTCGCATCACCTGCAGATGCTCCGTTACAACGCGGCCGAAGTCGGCGGCGTGCCGCGGGCCGAGTTTCTGAAGGCGCTCGCGGCCGAGGGAATTCCGTGCCTGGCCGGATACACGTTCCCGAACTACGGCAACCCGTTCATGACGAGCGACGAGACGCGCTCGCGTTACCGGGCGGCCGGGATCGAGCTGCCGGATTACCGCGCGTATGCGGAGCGGTGTCCGCACACCGAGCGGGCGTGTTATCACGAAGCGGTCTGGCTGGAGCATCGCCTGCTGCTGGGAACGCGGCAGGACATGGACGACATTGTCGGAGCGTTTACAAAAGTGATTACGGCGTTTCGCGGGTGAGGTGCGCGACCGGTGAAGGTGTCCGCCGGCAGTGACCCGGACGCTCGCAGCGTCCGTGTCACTTCACGCAGGGCTTGTGCTGGACCCCTCACCCCGGCCCTCTCCCAATTCTGTTCGGCACGATTCATGCTGTCGTTTAGCCGGCTGTCCCACCGCGGCACGTTCACAGGCCAGAATCGCCCCGGAGGGGCGCAGGGTTGTAGCCACGGGTGGAGCACCGTTCGCCGACAGGCGGACGGTGCTCCACCCGTGGAAAACGGCGCACAATTCCTCTCTCCCTCTCCCCCGAGAGAAGCATTGATCTCAAGGAGTGCGCCACTCGGGGGAGAGGGTCGGGGTGAGGGGCCCAGAGCACGCGCCTTCGCGTGCGCTCGGCCTTCGATCGCAGCCAATTCACAGGGATGACGCACACACCGTTCCGCCCCCCTCCCCGGCCCTCCCCCCGAAAAAACGGGGGGAGGGAGGAGTGTTGCGCGACGCTGACCGGGGGTATCG
>JAEUIG010000229.1 GCA_016795125.1 Planctomycetaceae bacterium
ATCGACCAGCGTTCGCGGAAACTGCGTCCGGGAAGAAACGGTGAGATGGTGATGCCCTTGTCGCGCATCGGCTTGAGAAACCTCCGGCTCAGCCCCCAGGAGCCGACGCCGTCGTACATGAACCGCACCTTGACCCCCGCGCGCGCCTTGCGGATGAGGGCGTCCCGAATCCGGGTGCCAATGCGGTCCGGCCGGTAGATGTAGTACTGCACGTGGACGGAATGCTGCGCTTCATCAATCGCCTTGACGATCGCGGCGAACGCCTCCTCCGGTTCGGGCAGCAGGCGGATGCGGTTGCCGGGCGTCGCGCCGAATTGCGTGGCGCGCTTCACAAGGTCTGTCAGCCGCCCCTGCAGCCGGTTCAGCGCCGGCGCGTGCTGCACCGCATCGTCGGCTCTGCGGCGACGCCGTTCGCGCGATCGCCGGTGCCGCCACCACGTCCGCTGCCGCCGCTTGACCCGGTTCATCCCGAAGAACAGGAACAGGATCGCGCCCACGTACGGCAGAAATACAATGTTCATCAACCAGGCGACGGCCGAAACCGGCGGCCGCTGATACTTCAGCAGCACCGAGACCGTGCCGAGCACGATGACGACATGGCCAATCAGCCACAAGGGGGCCCATTCGAGCATGGCCGGAGTGTACCGTGGTCCATCACGCCGGGAAGTGGGCTGACGCAAAAAACAGAGCGGCGGGTTTGAACCCCGCCGCTCGATTGCCGCGCTTGAGCGGCGGGGTTTAGCCCCGCCGTTCGTGAGCGTCACGCCAGCACGTCGTACTCCCGCTTCTTCACGATCCCCGGCAGCGGAATCGGATACTTGCCGTCGGCGTCGGCCTGGATCGGGGCGGGTCCGCCCAGCACCAGCTTGTCCACATCCGGCGCGAATTCGTGCTCACAGTTGAGCATCTGGTCGTAGGTGATGGTCTGGCCGGTGTGGGCCGCCATGCGTCCCATCGACGTGACCAGGCTCGCCTCCGCACCGCGACGGGCTTCGTTGTACGGCCGGTCCTCGCGGATCGCCTCGAACAGGTGCTCCCACTCCAGTTCGTACGGGTTCGGTTCCGGCTGCGGGAATTCCCAGGTCAGCAACGGCTTGTCGAACTTCTGTCCGCTGTACGTGCGGCAGTGGGCCGGCGAGTGACCTTCCTCAGAGATTACGGCACTCCCCTTGGTGCCGTGGGCATAACTGGCGAACCGCGACTCGGCCCCGATCATCGTGCGGCCTTCGAGGTACAGCTTCGCCCCGTCGGCAAACGTGTACTCGACCGAGTACGTGTCGAAGTTCTGGTCGATGTAGTCGCCGCGGTAGTTGCGGCCGCCGCTGGCACGGGCTTCCACCGGCCAGGCGTTCTTCATCCAGCACGATTCGTCGATGTTGTGGATGTAGAAGTCGCTGTAGCAGCCGCCGCTCGCCCACAGGAACGAGTGGAACCGCCGAATCTGGAATTCCAGTTCGTTCATGTCGGCCGGCTTGCGTTCCGAGAACGCCGACCCGACCGGGCCGTGCTGACGATAGGCCTGCAGCAGCACGATATCGCCGATCTGGCCGGATTGAATGCGGTCGAACAGCTCCTGGCGGGCCTTGCAGTGCCGGCACATCAGGCCGACGGCGACCTTGATGCCCTTGGCGTCCGCTTCATCGGCGAGGGCCAGCATCCGGCGGGTGCTCGGGCCATCGACGGTGATCGGCTTCTCCATGAAGACGTTGACGCCCTTTTCGATGGCGTACTTGAACTGCACCCAGCGGAACGCCGGCGGCGTGGCCATCGCGACGACATCGCCGGGGTTGAGACAGTCGATCGCCAGCTTGTAGGCGTCGAAGCCGATGAACTTCTGTGACTCGGAGACGTCGACCTGGTCGCCGAACTTCTGCTGCAGCGCGTTGTAACTGTCGTTCAGGCGATCGGGGAACACGTCGGCCATGGCGACGAGCTTGGTCGGTCCCTTCTGGCGGGACAGGGCATTGGCGATCGCCCCGGTGCCGCGTCCGCCGCAGCCGACGAGCGCCATCTGCACGGTGTTGTTTTCAGCGGCGTACGCGCGGGGCAGGGTGAGGCGGCCCAGAGCGCCGACGGCAGCGACCGTGCCAGCGGTTTTGAGCAGATCGCGGCGAGAAACGCCGCCGGTCAGTACGGATTTCATTCTGGAACTCCAGTCAGGCGGAAACACGTTGAGAGACGTCGAAATTCAGTCTACCGCAACGGGAGACGGGTGCCAAACTCACGGAACGGTGAATCGCTCTCTGGTACGCGTCACTGTCAAATTCGATGGGTCTTGGTCTTCCCCCCTTGTGCGCGCCGGCTGGCGCGAGCCAGAATCGTGGAGGCCGTCCCGATGCTGTGCCAGGAGTCCGCCATGCGCCGCTGCCTCTCCACGGAACTGACCGCTTCCATACTCATTCTCCTGATGTACGCGCCGTGGTTGTCGGCACAGACTGCAGACCAGGAGCTGGCAGCACAACCGGCCGCCACTGAGTCGACTTTGGATATTGTGATACCCGATGAGCCGCGGACGATCGATCCCGCGACGCTTGTCCCGGAACGACTGGCGCAGCCCGCGACAGTCGAGTTCGCCGACGCGTCGCTGAGTGAAGTCGTTCAATGGCTGCGAAATGAACAGACGATCAACACCATCGTCGAGGATCGAATTCTCGAAGAAGGCAATGTCTCGTTGGCAGAGCCGGTCACCGACCGGTTGGACAATCAGCCCGTCTATCTGCTGTTGAACCGACTGCGATCCATCGAGGTTGCCTGGACGTTTCGAGAGGGCGTGCTGCGATTGACGACGCAAGAGGCGGCGGACAACGACGTCGTGACGAAACCCTACCCCGTCGGCGACTTGTTTGACGCCGGCTACGATCCTGATCAATTGACCAACGCCGTCGAGTCTTCCACTGAGGCTGCCTGGGAAGGAATTGATGGAATCGGCGGGTCGATTCAGATTCTGGGTGACGTGCTGTTTGTCGAGAACACCGACGCCGTTCATCGCAAGGTCTCCGGACTGCTGTCTGCATTGCGGCAGCATGGACGACGGACTTTCGTATTCGACGAGCCGGCACACATCACGATGCGCGACCAACTTGCCGGCAAGACGACTGTCAACTTCGAGAATGTGCCGCTCGCGCACGTCCTTGATGAGTTGGCGGTGCAGTCGGGACTCGACATTCGCATGGATGGTGCGGCGCTCCGTGAGAACAAGATCCGCGAGCGCGAGCCGGTCAGTGTGACGCTCACCGATCAACCTCTCAGACTGGTGCTGGAATCGATCCTGTCGCCCCTGAATCTCAATTGGCTATTGCGCGACCGCGTGGTTTGGATTACCACGCAGGATGTCGCGGACGATGCCAACAAGGCCGCAGTCTTCGACGTGCGGGATTTGTGCCGTGATACGGCCGAAAGCGATGCTCTGCTGGACGCAATTACGTCGCAGACCAGCGGACGCTGGCAAGATACGACTGGTGACGGCGGATCAATCGACTTCCCACGCGATGGCACAATGGTCGTTCTGAACACTGAAGACCAACTCGACAGTGTGTTGCAGCTGTTGGAGAACTATCGACTGGCATTGCGCAGCTCGAAGCGTCGTGCGCGGCCCGGCGAAGATCCGAACGAAGTCATCACCCGCTACTACAGGCTGCAGACGCGAATTGCGGACGATGTCGCCAGCGCATTGCCGATGCTCGTTCAACTCGGAACCTGGCGGGACGGCGATCATCCCGATGCGCAGGGATCGATTCAGCAACTCGCCTCCGGTACGTCGCTGCTCGATGCGCAGGGGAAATCCGTGGTGGCCGCTGCGGAGGACGAGAAGCCGACGGGCGGAGCGGTGATCGTTGTCGAGCATTCGGTGCTGATCGTCAGGCAGACGCGCGCAGCGCATGATGAGATCGAAGAACTCATCTCGAAGATCGAACACGGTGACCAGCCGGAAACGGGAGGCCTTGGCGGGGGCGGGTTCGGCGGGGGTGGATTTGGCGGCGGGTTTTTCTCGACACCGAAAGAGACCGCCCCCGAGTGAGCGGCGGCCGGGGGGCGGGGCGCAACCGGAGTGGGCGGCCCAAGTTGACTCAGCGGGTCTCCCCGACGAGGGACAGAAGCTCATCCTCGGTGAGTATCTTGACCCCTAGCTCCTTCGCCTTGTCGAGCTTGCTCCCCGCGTCTTCGCCAGCGACGACGTAATCGGTCTTCTTCGACACGCTGCCGGCGGCCTTGCCCCCGTGGGCGACGATGAACTCCTTGATCTCATCGCGTGAGAACTTCGTCAGCTTGCCGGTGGCGACGACGGTCTTGCCGGTCAGCGGACCGGCCGGCGGCGGAGCTTTGCGCTCGACCGGCGTGCCAAAGTGCAGTCCGGCGGCACGAAGTTCTTCGACGAGCCGCTTCCCTGCGTCCGAGTGAAAGAACGCGGCGATGGTCTTCGCGATGACCGGGCCGACCTCCTCCACTTCGGACAGCGTCGCTTCCGTCTGTTCGGCGATGGCGTCCAGCGTGCCGAAGTGATCGGCGAGCTGGCGAGCCGTCGTCGCGCCGACGTGCCGGATGTTGATCGCGTTGAGTAGCCGCCACAGCGGGCGGTTCAATGATTCCTGGATTCCATCCAACAGGTTGTCGGCGGATTTCTCCCCCATCCGCTCCAATGCCAGCAGCTCGTCACGGCGGTCCTTGAGCTGGTACAGGTCGCCGAAGCTCGTCACCAATCCGGTGTCGACAAGTTGCTCAACCAGTTTGTATCCCAGCCCTTCGATGTCCATCGCTCCGCGCGACGCGAAATGCTGCAGGCTCTCCTTGAGCTGCGCCGGGCAGGCCGGGTTCACACAGCGGACGAAGACGCCCCCTTCGTCCTTGAGCAGTTCGCCGCCACACTCCGGGCATTTCTCGTGAAAGTGATACTCCTGCTCGTCTCCCGTGCGGAGGTGTTCCTCCACGCGCACGACGTGCGGGATGATCTTTCCGGCCTTTTCCACGACGACATGGTCGCCGATTTTTATCCCCAGCCGCTGGACCTGATCCCGATTGTGCAGTGAGGCACGGACGACCGTGGTGCCAGCGATCTGCACGGGGGCAAAGGTCGCGAACGGTGTGAGGACGCCGGTGCGGCCGACGTTTTCCGCAATCTCCAGGACCTGCGTGACCGCCTCGTACTTCTCCCACTTCCAGGCGATGAGCCAGCGAGGGCTTTTCGACGTCGTCCCGAGACGCTCGCGGAGCGCAAACTCGTTGACCTTGATGACCAGGCCGTCGATCTCGACGTCCAGCGTCTCGATCTGATCAATGAGCTGCTGCCCGCGTTCGATCGTCGCTTCGATGCCGCGGCAGGCTTTGACATCGGGCGTGGCCGGGACCCCCATGTCGCGAATGGCAGCCAGGTAGTCGACGTGCGTCGCGAATTCGGCTCCTTCGACGTACCCCATACCGTGGGCAATGAATCGCATCCGCCGGGCGCGGGCCAGCTTCGGGTCGAGCAGTTTCAGGCCGCCGGCGGCCGTATTGCGGGGATTGGCGAACAGTTCCTCGCCGCGCTCGGCCTGTGCGGCGCGGAGATGGGCGAAGTCCGTGTTCGAGATATACGCCTCGCCGCGGATTTCGAGCACCGCCGGCGGCTGCTGCATTTCCAGCCGCAGCGGGATGCCCCCCATTGTGCGGGCATTCGAGGTGACATCGTCACCCTGCCGTCCGTCGCCGCGCGTGAGCGCCTGCGCCAATCGCCCCTGCTCGTAGATCAGCGACACCGCGACGCCGTCGATCTTGTATTCGACGGTGTACTCGACTTCTTCGGTGGCCAGCAGCTTGCGGACGCGACCGTCGAACTCGCGCACGTCGGCAACGTCGTAGACGTTGTCAATCGACAGCATCGGCAACCGGTGCGCGACGGTCTGGAACCCCTCGATCGGTTCGCCGCCGACCTTGTGCGTCGGGCTGTCGGGCGAATCCAGCTCGGGATGCTCGCGCTCGAGCTTCTCCAGTTCCTTCAGCAGCTTGTCGAACTCGAGATCGCTGATCTCGGTCTTCGCATCGACGTAATACAGCCGGCTGTGCCGCTCGATTTCGCGGCGGAGATGCTCGATTCGTCGTCGGGCGTCGTCAGACATGGATCGATCGGATCGGCTGGAGAGCGGGCTCGCGGTACCACCCGCAGTCTACCGAGCGACGTTGGAGAAAAGCACCGCACCGCCGGCACGGCTGCTGCACCAGCCCGTAGCGCCAGCGAGGGCGCGTTCGCATTCTCGGCGCGATGGATTCGCCGTCCCGCTGCCACGGGCGATTGCGAGATTGGTGACCCGCGCAGTTTCACAGAACTTCGAATGACTCGGCAGGAACAAGCTGGTCCAACGGAGCTACAGGATGTAGCCGGCGGCGTCTGCCGCCGGGAAGCCGGGAAGACCGACTGTGGGCTCACGCCCTCGGCTACATCGTGCCGCCGCTTCGCGGCTTTCCACTACGACTGGAGCAGAAGGATGGGCTTCGCCGACCGCTGCAAGCGACCAGCTCACCTACGCCAGCACCAGTGCGGCGGCGCCGGCTGCGGCGGCACAGAGGCTGACAGCAGCGAGTGCCAGCCGACCGCGATAACGGCCGCCGGTGGAGGAGTCGACCCGCAACGCCGCCGCCACCACGCCGAACAGCAGCGTGAGCGCGACGGCACCGACGCCCAGCCCGCTCACGCGATGCTGGACGGCGACGTTCTTCGCCGCGGCATAGGCCCGATCCGCAAGGGCGGCGTTGTAGTCGAGCTGCCAGTACGAGCGGTACATCGGCGATTCAAACTCGCCGACCTTCAGGCTCGTCTGCTGGATGTGCCGGTTGATGATGGCGCCCGACTGGTGGATGAGGTCAGC
>JAEUIG010000259.1 GCA_016795125.1 Planctomycetaceae bacterium
GCTGGATCGTGAAGTCCGAACTGACCGACGGGCATCCGGGTGAACTGAAGCGCGCCATTGCCACGAAGGAAGCCGTCAACGTCGATGCACCGGTCGCACTGACGGTCGACAAGGACGGCATGCTCGTCGTCGGACAGATGGGCGAGATCAACGTGCCGGGCGACTCGCTGCTGTGCATCTATGATCCTAAGACGGGCGAGCTGAAGCACAAGTGGGAGACCGGCCTGAATGACATCACCGGTCTGGCCTATAGCCCGACGACCGGCAAGCTGTACGCCACGGACTTCGCGTGGATGAACACCGCCGACGGCGGCCTGTTTGAACTGACGATTGCGGACGACAAGGTGACGACCCGCAAAGTGGCGCCGCTCGACAAGCCGACCGCGATCGCCTTCGATTCCCGTGGAGGCGCGTTCATTACGGTCTTCGGAACGAAAGTGGAAGGCTCGGAAGAGAAGCCGGGCCAACTCATCCGCATCGGCAGCGGCGGACTGTAATCTCATCGCAAATCGACATCAGGCGCGAATAAGCCGACCATCTTGTGGTCGGCTTGTTGCGTTTCAACGCCGATTACAATCGCGACGCGGCTTGTGCTGGACACCTCTGCCGAATTCTGTTCAGTACTGGAATTGTGCCTGCAGTGCGTCGCTTAGTCGGCTGTGCTGCGTACATCTGCTGCGATGCCAGAGCCGCCCCGGAGGGGCGGAACCCGTGGAAAACGGCTCTCAATGAATCTCTCCCTCTCCCCCGAGAGAAGCATTGTTCTCAAAGAGTGCACCACTCGGGGGAGAGGGTCGGGGTGAGGGGAACTGAGCACGCGTCTTCGCGTGCGCGCGATCGGCGCTGTTTCAGAGCCGATTCACAGGGAGTACGCACTCACCGTTCCGCCCCCCTCCCCGGCCCTCCCCCCGAAAAGCGGGGGGAGGGAGGAATGTTGGGCGACGCCGACCGGGGGTATCGCTCCGCTCGCCGGGCGGCGAGCTGCGCTCAACCCCCGGCTACACTCTGCGACCCCGATGGGGTCGTACTGCATCCGGCGTTGATACCGAAGTTCTCGCAAGTTGACGAATGCGAGACGCCAGTCAAGTGCCCAACTGAAGTGGGCCTTTCATCCGGAGGGTTCGTCCTCTGAACACAAGCTTCTCCCGAGGCAGAGGGAGAAGCTTGTCCAGAGATCATTGTGCTTCAGGCAGTTCGTCATCCCACCAGTTCAGTGCTTCGATGCGGTCGAACTCCGCTTCGATGTCCGTCCCCTCATAGAACGACAGCCAGCCGCGCAGCGTTTTCGTTTCGCCGGGGGCGCAGTCGGGGAACTTCGGATCGGAGTGCAGGCAGGGGCATTTGTCGTTTGCCCAGGTGCGATGGTTGGGCTTCCAGGCCGTCAGAATCCAGCGGTTCCCTTCGGCGTTGCGAACCGCCGTGTACGGGGCGCGGCTGACCTTGTTGTCGTTGGTCTGCGGGTTGAAGCCGTCCGCCGCTTTCAGCATCACGCAGTTCTGGACGCGGAGGTCGGTCAGCGCTTGATCCGTGCCGTTCGTGAGCGTCAGCCGCATGGCGACGTGATCGTGTTCCGGGACGACCAGCGACGAAAACGCAATCCCGTTGGGAAGCGTGCGGGACAGCGACAGGATGCCGTGCGGATGGCGGGTCCATTCGAGGACCGGCAGCGTGATGCCCGATTTGGTCCAGACGGTCGGCACATGCGTGTGGGCGAGGTACGTCAGGCCGAGATTGGACCAGATCGCCTCGGGGATGTCGGCGACAACGTAGTCGGCCCGGAGTCCGTCCGCCGGCTGCCAGGGCGTGAACACGCTGAACTTCGTCTCCCGCTGTGGGTCAACGGCTCCTTCGAGAAAGCCGATGCGCGGATGGCGGCCGCCGGGATACGGGAGTATCCACAGCCGACCGTCATTCTGAGCCGGGTAGGCAGCGGCCGGATCGATGTTGAGCCGGGCGCAGGCATCGCTGACCTCCTTTTCCGATAGGTCGAGTGCCAGCCCGGTCTCGGCGGGCGAGTAGCGATGCGCCTGCACGGCGTTGCGGAGCCAGTCGCTGAGATCATCGTCGCCGGCCGGACGGCGGCCGGTGACGGTCAGGTTCGCGGGTTCGTCCGCGGCGACGGGCGACGTTGGCCAGAGCACGCATAGGACCAGGGCGCAGACGGATCGTCGCATCGCAATTCCCCCGAGGCAAAGAGAAAGGGCCGGCCCTCGCTGCCGAGGGCCGGCCCATCATACGCCTAAATGGTTTTCGTCGGCGACCGACGGAACACCTATGCCACCCGGGCGGTGATGTGCGACTCTTCCGCCGGGACGTTCTCCATCTCGCCGTAACGCTGCGCGTGCAGGCGTGCGAGTCCTTCGGTGAGCATCGGCATGGCCACGCACAGGGCCTTGCGAATCTTCTTGGTCTGCAGCGACGTTTCGCCGACGCCGAATCCCTGCGGCAGCTCGACGAGCGACTGTTCGCGCCGCAGCGAGAGCCAGGGGAGATCGAACTGATCGGCCAGCCGCTGGGCGAACTGCATCGGGCTGACGCGTTCGGCCCCGGCGATGTGGAACACGCCGGTGAGTTCTTCCTGCCAGGCGCGATCGAGGATCTCGGCCAGGTCTGTGGCGAGGATCGGCGTGGCGTGGCGGATGCAGTCGCAGTCGACTGTGCGGCGGTTCTCGATCGTGCTCAAAAGGCGTTCAATCCAGCCGCCTTCGGCGGTCGGCGCCCAGCCGAAGGCGTTGGTGCGGACGATGAGTGAGTTCGGGCACGCTTCGCGGACCTGCTTTTCGGCGTCGCGGATGGCGGTGGCCTGGGTGGAACGGCAGACGGCGAGGCTTTCCTCGTCGTGGAAGATCCACGGGCCGGTGAAGACGGCGTCCGAGGAGATCATGGTGAACTCGGCGCCGGCGGCCTGGGCGGCCGCGGCCCAGCGGGCGGCGGCGGCGTCGAAACCGGCCGACATGTGGTTCATGGTGTCGGGGTCCCAGCAGGAGCGTGCTGCGGGCCCGCAGTAGAGGACGCGTTCGGGGTGGACGTCGGAAAGCCAGTTTTCGGCTTCGGACGGGTTCTCATTGTCGAACAACTGAGTGTCACAGCCATCGACTGAGACGCCGCGATTCGACGACAGTCCGACGACGGACCGCTTGTCGGCCAGTCGCGAGGCGCAATTGGCCCCAACAGTGGTGTCGACTCCGACGACCAGGCTCGTATTCACGCGTGGCCTCCGTGCACTGGCGTGCGCTGGAGCGGACGGCACTCAGGCCGGCGTCCTCCAGGGCGATCGCAAGGGTCTGATGGATGTGTATCCCGCGAACCTGCGTTTCCCGCGCCATCCAATGGCGTAAGGGGGGCGGAGTATAGGCGCGGTGGCGAAATTACGCCAAGTCCAGTTTCGGGAGCGCTCGTCGGTGTGCGCGTCTCGAAAGTTGGTGAATTGTGCAAAGCGGAACGCAGATGACGCGGATTTCAGAGATTCCCGCAGATTCTGAGAGACAGCAATCATGCAGCTCCGCTCTGGCGGGCTTCTGGCATCACGACGTGACGACCCTCCGCAGTGGCACCAGCCAGAGGCGCGCGCTCCGGATCAAACGGAACATGCGGTCTGATTCAGGGGCTGGCGACTCTTTGATCTGCGCAGATCTCGTCAATCTGCGTCATCTGCGATCCTGTCACCAACTCTTCAGATGCACACACGCTGTCAGCCGTCGGTCGGCGGCGCGGGAGAATCGAAGTGCGCAGCAAAAAACCCGTGGTCATTGCTGACCACGGGTTTATTCGCAGCGAGGCCGACGGGACTCGAACCCGCAACCCCCGGATCGACAGTCCGGTACTCTAACCAATTGAGCTACGGCCCCGGCTGGACAGAAAAGTATCGGTCGAACGTACGGGCGTCAAGCACCCTGCGTCTCCCGATTTCGCCATTTTTCAGCATCGCCTGCAATTCGGTCTGCAGCAATCAGGGCGTCGGAACAATAAAGCTCAAATGGAGTTCCGAATGCCGCAGATGCAGCAACCGGTAGTCCGGCGCCGACAGATACCCGAGAACCGGGTGGGGTTGAGTCGGATTCTCGGCCTTGAGCCGCTCCGTGCATCGCTCCAGCCGGGCCAGTGCCTGCTGGGTGTCGACGGTGTCTTTGGGCAGCAGAATGGCCCCTCTTTTTGGCAACCGGAACCCCGCCCGCATCGGTTTCACGAGGACGCCATTGCGAAAGGGACGCACAAGGAGCCGGATCAGCAGTGGGGCCCGAAAACCGTAGCCGTCAAATGCACACTCGATTCCAGCGGCGAGGTGGTCGAGAATCTGTCCGGCCGACCATTGGCCGAGGGTGGCGTGCGGAGCGTTGACGATGGCCCGGGCGTCGTCAACGATGTCGTCGAGCGTGTGAAACCGGAGCTGGCGGCGTTGCGGAGTGGAGGTGAGTGAGGTCATCAGTCGCTTCGTCGATTGGCAGGGTCCGGGCAGTTCCGATGGCACACCACAGGATTGCAGTTTCGGAGACCTGACTTTATATCGGACCGATCCGGCCGCAGCGAGCCGCGCGTCTCCATCCGTGCAGCAGTGAGAGGCCAGAATCCGGCCGATGGCGTACAATTCGGGGTCCATGCGCATTCAGCAAGGTTTTGAAGACTCGGCGGGATACCGCGGAGGCTGCCTGTCGATCGGCAATTTCGACGGCGTACATCGCGGGCATCAGCGGATGCTGCAATCGCTGGTGGCGGAGTCGCGCCGACTGGGGGCGCCGGCCGTGGCGATGACGTTCGAACCGCATCCCATCCAGCTGCTGGCCCCGGAGCGCGCTCCCCCGCGTCTCACGACTCCGGAACGCAAAGCCGAACTGATCGCGGCCTGCGGCGTCGACTGTCTGATCCAGGTTCCCACCGACGTGGCCCTGCTGAACCTGACGGCCGCCGAGTTCTTCGACCAGATCGTCCGCACGGAAATTAATGCGGCGGCCATTATCGAAGGGCCGAACTTCTGCTTCGGTCGCGGGCGGGCCGGCACCACCGACGTGCTCCGCGCGTTCTGCGAACAGTCGCGGATCGACTTGACGATTGTGGAAGCAGTGGCCTCGGGCAATACGCTGGTGTCGTCCAGCGGGATCCGCCAGGCCATCTCCGGCGGCCGGATGTTCGAGGCGGTGTCGATGCTGGGGCGCCCCTACCGATTGACGGGCACGGTCAGCCGCGGCGCCGGGCGCGGAGTGGCGCTGGGGTTCGGCACTGCCAACCTCGAGCAGATTGCGACACTGCTGCCGGGCGACGGAGTCTATGCGGGAGTGGCTGAGGTGGACGGCGAACGCTACGCCGCGGCGGTCAACTGCGGCCCGAATCCGACATTTGGTGAGCATGCCCGGAAGATCGAGGCGCACCTCATCGAGTTTCCGTCGCGGGAACTGTACGGCGACCGGCTGTCGGTGGACCTGATCGACCGCGTCCGCGACACGCGGAAGTTTGCCGGCGTGGACGCGCTGCAGAGTCAGCTGGTTGAGGACGTCGCTCGTGCGGCGGAGCTGGCGCGACCGTATTTTTCCGGGGGCTGACACCGCCCGGCTCGCCTGAGCGATCGGGCGCTGGGTGGCACGCCCTGGAGCAACGCGAAGGGCGTGGCGAACGTCGCGCGGCCGTCGTGTCATGACAGGTGGTTGTCGTCGAAATCTCTGCTGACACCGGGAGCCGGTGCACCGTGCGCCACGCACTTCCTTCGTCAGGGCGTGCCACCCCGCTGCAGTGTCGCTAACATGACACCCATTGCGGCGGCGTGAAATCATCGAGGTAACCGGCAGGCGGAATATGGCGATCGACTGGGCACCCTTGCGTGAGGTAATTGACGGAGCGGAGTGCTTCGTGCTTTCGAGCCATGTGCGGCCCGATGCGGACGCCATCGGGTCCGAACTGGGGCTGGCGTTTGTGCTCGAGAGCCTGGGGAAGTCGGTGCGGATCGCGAATCCGTCAGCGACGCCGCGGCATCTGGCGTTTCTGGATCCGACCGGGCGCGTGCATAAGCTGAAGGAGGGAATCAGCGTCGCGGAGGCGATCGACGTGGACGTGCACATCGTGGTTGACACCGGCGCGTGGCAGCAGTTGCCGGATGTGGACCAGGTGCTGCGGACGACTGCGGCGAAGAAAGTCGTGATCGATCATCACGTCAGCGGCGACGACCTGGGGGCGCTGGTGCTGAAGGACACGTCGTCTTCGGCGACGGGCGTGCTGATCACCGAACTCGCGGAGTACCTGGGAGTTCAACCGACGGGCGGCGCGGCGGACGCGCTATTCTGCGCGATTGCCACCGATACCGGGTGGTTCCGATTCTCGAATTCGGACTCCCGTACACTGCGGTGCGCGGCAGGGCTGATTGACGCTGGCGCTCGGCCGGATTTACTATATCGGGAGCTGCATGAGCGTTCGTCACCGGCCCGACTGAAGCTGCATTCGAAAGTCCTCGGCCGGGTGACGTTCACTGCGAATGGGAAGCTGGGATACACGCATGTCCTGTTGCAGGACTACGTGGAGACCGGCGCCCATCCGACGGACACGGAGGACCTGGTCAACGACTGTCTGCGGGTGGACGGCGTGGAATGCGCGTTCATCCTCGTGGAACAGCGGACCGGCCAGGTCAAAGCGAGTTTTCGCAGCCGTGGTCCGGTGAATGTGGCCCGCATCGCCGAACAGTTCGGCGGGGGGGGCCACAAGCAGGCCGCCGGCGCAACGCTGAGCGGTCCGCTGGCGAGCGCTCAGGCGGCAGTCCTCACGGCCATGCAAACCGCGCTGGATGAATCGATGTCCTCGTGATGCGACTGCCGACCGGCAGCCGACTCGCGATGCACCGGGCATCCGGCGTCCCGCCCCGACAACCTCCGCGAACTTTCGGCGACCTCCGCCGAACTCCCTCCCGTCCCGACCTGCCTGACACAGGCCATCCGCTTCGTTCCGAGGAATCCGCCATGTCGCACAAGCCGCCATCGCCGGCCACCGGCGAGATCAGTGATTTTCCGCGCCGTGGGTTCATGACCCGGTTGCTGGCGCTCGTCATCGGCGGATTGACCGGCCTGCTGCCGGCGATTCCCGCCATCTCGTATTTCATCGATCCGCTGACGCGCAAGAAGCGCGCGGTCGGTCTGTCGGATGACGACATGGACCCGGAAGGCTTCATCAAGGTGGCCTCGCAGGACGCGCTGAGCGAAGACGGCATGCCGCGCTCGTTCAAGGTCATCGCCGACATGCAGGACTTCTGGAACAAGTTTCCGGACACCGAAGTCGGCGCGGTCTACCTGAGGAAGGAAAGCGACGGCCAGATTTCGTGCTTCAACGCCCGCTGTCCGCACCTGGGCTGCACGGTGAAGTTCGAAGACGCTTCGCAGACCTACGTGTGTCCGTGCCACGCCAGCGCGTTCAGCATGACGGGTGAGCGGACCAACAGCATTCCGCCGCGGAACCTCGACAAGCTGGACGCCGAGGTTCGTGAGGACGGCATGGTGTGGGTGAAATTCCAGAAGTACCGGGCAGGCATCAAGGAGCAGGTGGTCGTGTGAGGAGGGTGACCGGTCAGCGGTGAGTGGTGTCCACTCGATCAACCATCAACCCTTCTTCGTATTTCGGATTTCCCTCCATGATCAATCGACTGGCGGACTGGCTGGATCACCGCACGGGCTATCGCGACCTGATGCGCGAAGCCCTCGATGAGCCGATTCCCGGCGGTGCCCGGTGGCGGTATGTCTGGGGCAGCACGCTGGTGTTTACCTTCGGCATGCAGGTCCTCACCGGCTTCATGCTGTGGTTCGCGTACAGTCCGAGCACGCGCACGGCGTGGGAAAGCGTGTTCTTCATCCAGAACGAAATGCATTTCGGCTGGCTGATCCGCGGGCTGCACCACTTCACCGCGCAGGCGATGGTCGTGCTGCTGGTGTTCCACCTCATCCAGGTCGTCATCGACGGAGCGTACAAGGCGCCGCGCGAGGTGAATTTCTGGCTCGGCCTGGTCCTGATGCAGATCGTCCTCGGCCTGGGGCTGACGGGCTACCTGCTGCCGTGGGACCAGAAGGGGTACTACGCCACGCAGGTGTCCACGGAGATCATGGGTTCGACCCCCGTGATCGGTCCGCAGCTCCAGCAGCTGGTGCAGGGGGGGCCGGAGTACGGGCATCACACGCTGACGCGGTTTTTCGCGCTGCACGCCGGCGTGCTGCCGGCCCTGCTGGTCGCGTTTCTGTTCCTGCACATCTACGTGTTCCGGCGGCACGCCATCACCACGAAATTGCCGCACCGGGCGCCGACAACGACCTTCTGGCCCGACCAGGTCCTGCGCGATGGCGTGGCCTGCCTGATCGTGCTCGCGGCGGTCGGTTTCCTGGCGGTCTGGCGCGGCGCCGAACTCAGCGCGCCGGCCAATCCCGGCGAGCCGTATGAGGCGGCGCGGCCCGAGTGGTACTACCTGTTCCTGTTCCGGTTCCTGAAGTTCGAATGGGTCTCCCATATGGGAGAGGTGACCGGACTCGGCGAGGCCTTCGGCGCCGTCGTGATTCCCGGTGCGCTGATGGGATTGCTCGCCCTGATGCCGCTGATCGCGCACATCAAGGGGGGCCACAAATTCAACGTGGCGTACCTGGTGCTGGTGATCTTCGGAGCGGCCGGCCTGACGGGGCTGGCGATTCAGGAAGACTGGTATTCCAGTTCCAAGGACGGGCTGGCGTTTCGCGCGGCCGTTCAACAGGCGCATGTTGATGGCGAGCGGGCTACTGAACTGGCGCTGTCCCCCAGCGGCATTCCGCCCGCCGGCGCCATCACGCTGCTGCAAAGCGATCCGCTGACGCAGGGACCGAAGGTGTTCCGCACCTACTGTGCGGATTGTCACCAGCCCGCGTCGATGGCGGGACAGTTCACGGCCGCCGCGCAGGCGCCGGAACTCGCGGATCTCACGGAACGCGAGAAGATTCGCTTTGCCGATCGCACATGGATCACGGCCGTGCTGACGGACTTCCGAGGGCACTTCGGAGCGCTGGCGAACATCAAGGCGGAAACAGGTTCGCCGGCCGAACAGGAGGCCCGCGCGAAGGCCGCAGAGGCGATCCTCAACGGCGGATCGATGGCGGACTGGTCGCAGACGAACGCCGAGATTCTCAAAACGTCCGATGGCGGCGCCAATCTCAAGGGGATTGTCGAGTTCCTGTATGCCCAGAGCGGCAAGGCGGATGCCGTGCTGCCGGACGATCCCGCGTATGCGCGCGGCCGCGAAATCTTCGAGAACGGCCTGACGCTGATGCAGGGAGACCAGCAAGTCACGGTCGATGCCTGCTCCGGTTGCCACACGCTGCACGTGCGCGGCGAAGCGGACGAAGCGTTCTCCGGCGGCTCGCCGATTCTGACCGGCTACGGCGGACAGGACTGGCTGCGGGCGTTCATTTCCGATCCGGCCGCGCACTACGGCAGCAACAATGCGATGCCGGGCTTCGCCACGCAGCTGACGCCGCAGGAAATGGACATGCTGGTCCGGTGGCTGACGGGGGACTATTATCGGGCCGCAATGGCCGTCGAGACGTCCGCGCCGGCTGCTGAATGAGACGGGAAAAACAGGAGGGAACAGAGACAACGGAGAGGAGTTGCAGTCGCGGCACTCGGAACAGATCCCGGTCTGTCGCGCCAGGCACTACAGCCACCGAGCGTCCTCTTGATTTTCTCCGTTCCCTCTGTTGCCTCCTGTTCAATTTCTTTTCGTGGGCGGTCGAGGCGCCTCGTATGGGATTGTTCAATCGCAAGGACTGGAACATCATCGCCGTCATTTTTGAGCGGGCGGACATGTTTCAGATCAACGGCCAGCGGGTGAAGGGAGCGGCGGCGGACAAAGCGCAGGAAGGCGCGAAGGGACATCCGCGAACGATCCTGTGGGCCGTGTTCGATCAGAAGGGAACGTACCTGTCCGGCGGTCCGGGCAAAGGGGCGAGCAACGTCACCGTGGATACCGTCCGCCGGCTGGAGCGCGAACTGCGCTATAACCGGTCGGTGCTCGACATCCTGAAGGCGCTGGAGACCGGCGAGACAGAAAAGATGGCGAAGCCGCTGCCGTGGATGGTGCGATCAAAGCCGCCGAAGGAAGAGTCTTGAAGCAGGGGCAGAGGGACAAAGGTGCAGAGGGGCAAAGTGAAAGGTGCGTTGCCGGTCGCGATGTGATTCAGCGGCGACAGTGTTCGGTGAGTGCGTTCTGTGAATCGATTGTTCGTTCTGGATCTCGATCCCTGATCCCCAACCCGTGTGACGCGAAGCAGAGCTTCGTGGTGAGTGCGTTCCCAAGCAGAGCTCGGGAACGAGGATGTCAACTATTCCCTATTCTCCAGTCCCTGTTCCCTGCCCATGAGCGGTCCTCCGTCCCACGTTCCGCAGCAGTTGCCCGAGCCGTCCATCTCGCTGGCCGAAGGCTGGCATTGCCTGCATTTGTACTACAAGGTTGACCAGGCCGCGCTGTGCCAGCTGGGACCAGCGGCGCGGTCGGCGGGGGCTGCCGAATTCGCGCAGATTCTCGATCCGAAGCGGGACGGAGCACCCGAACGCTTGCAGGTGTCGGTCGTGTCCGGGCATCGGGCCGACCTCGGTCTCATGCTGCTCGACAAGGACCCTTTGAAGCTGGACGGGATTCATCAGGCGTTGCGCGCGTCGCCACTGGGGACGGTGTTCACGCCGGTGTACTC
>JAEUIG010000264.1 GCA_016795125.1 Planctomycetaceae bacterium
ACCTGGGTTCGCTGATCGTCCGTCAGGATTTGTGGAATCCGTGCGTCGACCGTTTTCTGCACTGCCGCGATCTGCGACTCCTGCTCGTCCGTCAGTTCGAGCGAATCCACGACGAACGACGGGATCACTTCGCCGAACCGCGGCGGGCGGAACCCACGGAATCCTCCCGGACCCCGGCCACCCGGACCGCCCCGCTCAGGTCCGCCTGCTGCTCGTCGGTCGCCGCCCGGTCCTCCCTCCGGTGGTGGGCTTCCGTCAGCAGGAGGATTTCCCTCCGGACGACCGCCTCCAACAGGCGGCCCCCCGAACGGCGGGCGAAATGGCTGCGCCATCCGCTGCCGTTGTTCGTCCGTCAGAATGCCGGCGAGCTGCTTGTCGACATCGGCCTGCAGAGCCGTGAGCTTCGTTCCCTGCTCGTCATCGACCTGCAGCATGCGGCGCACGAAGTCGGGAAACATCCCCATGCGACCGCCATCAAAACCCATGCCGCCCCCCGGGTGCTTGTAGACCCAGACGATCTCGCCAGTGCTGGTCACTTCAAACAGCATCGCCTGATTTCCGGAGCAGATAAACGTGTTGCCATTCGGCAGCCGCTGCGCGCCGGAGATCAGCATCGAGAAGAAACTGGACTTGTCCGGGGCGGAGAACGTCCAGCAGGCGCGATCCGGTCCGTAGGCGAGGAACTCTTCGCGCTCGTAGGTGCCGTCGGCGGCAAGCGGCAGTTCGATTTCATCGACCGACGAATACGAGCCGTCCGGCCGCCCCTGTCCGTTGTTGAACACCATCAGATGGCCGGCGCCGGATCGCCCGTCCGGAATCCAGGCCGCGCAATGCTGCGCGAATAGACGCTGATCGGACCGCGAGCCGTTCCGGTAGGCCTGCGGGTTTCCCCAGCGATAAAGGAGGTCGCCTCCGTGGCCGCGCTTGCCGCCGGCATGCGACGCAGCTTCGGCGGTCGTCGTGCCGTGGTCGATGATCCAGATCTCGCTGAAGTTGTGCACGCTGAGGACGATCTGATCGAGGCCCGCGTGGTACGCGACGGAATTGACGTGCATCCAGTCCCCCTGCATCGGCCCGCGGGGACCGCCATTTCCGTCGGGGCGACCTCCGTCGGCGGGGCGACCATCACGCGGCGGAGCATCCGGTCGATCACCGTCCGGTGCGGCACGGTCGGGGGGATTGGTTCCGTCGGCAGGTGCAGGGTCCGGGCCTGGGCGCTGCGGATTCCCGCCACCGACATAACCGAGCGATCTCAGCCGCGCGAGCTGCTGCGGATCGGCCATCATCCGGTCGAACTCGCGCGAACCGAAGTTGATGTCGACCAGTTCGGGATGTTCGGAGACTTCTCCGTATCCGGGGAATGCCTTGTCGGTGTCCTGCACCAGGTGATCCCAGGCATGCCATTCCCAGACGACCTCGCCGGTCGTCGGTCCGGTCGGTTTGATCTCCAGCAGGCAGTCGGGAAGGATCTGCTCGGTGACCGACTCCGGCTTGCGTCCGACGGCGATGGCTTCGGCGGCCGTCTTGTGTTCATGGGCCACGACCAGGACGTTGCCGCTCGGCAGTTTGCAGATGTCGTGATGCGGCTGCACGCCTTCGATGTCGATGACGTAGTCCCAGACCAGGTTCCCGTCCCAGTCGAATTCCTGAATACGTCCGCCGGCGCCGGGACCACCCACCCCGCCGCCAGTACGGTTTGCGGCCGGACGCAACAGGTGCCCGTCTTCGAGCAGGTAGGCGCTGAGCGCCGGGGTGTACTCGCTTTTCCACTCCCGGACGATCCGCCCCTGCATGTCGACCAGGTAGGTGCTGGTCGAATTCATCGGCGCGACGAGCGAATACCCTTCGTAAACACCGGCCGCATGGAACGACACCCCGTTCTGCGTCGCCGCGAGGGGATTGGCAGGAGGTGCGTCTGCATCAGCACCTGGAGCCGAAGTGACGGCGATGAATGCGGCCGTTGCCGCAGCGACGAGACGGACGGGCGACAGATTTGGCATCGCCGGCTTTCTGTGGAATGGAAGCAAGAATCGAGCGATCCAGAGACCTGGCCAGCTCGCGATACCGCTCCTGGGACGAACGCCCATTGACGGGACCAGTGGCATTAAACACCGGCCGGGAACACAAGTTCCGACAATTCTACCGTGGCCCTCAGCCGGCATGCGACCGCGGACCTGTTCGCAGAGAACCGCGAACGTCGCAAAGTCCGCGAATATCAATAAGGCAAACGATGGGACCGCTCATGAACGCTCATCAAGCGCGAATGAACAGACGTGAAAGCTGCTGGAGGGAACTGGTTCCGAATACTTATCAGCGCTTCATGAGTGCTGATTAGCGGCTTTTCCCTGTGAACGAGTGGAATCCTCTGCTTACTGGACTCGTGGAAGACGTCGCGGTAGAGTCTCCGACGAACTTGGGTGTCCGGTCGGCTTGGCGCCGGCCGGAAGAATAGGGAAGACGGTGCGAATCCGTCGCGGTCCCGCCGCTGTAACCGGGGACGAACGCTGCTCAACACCACTGCGGTTTTCCGCGGGAAGGTGCAGCCAGTAGGCCGATCCGGAAGCCAGAAGACCTGCCCAGGGTTTCGGAAACGGGAAGCATCCTTCGGGGACAGGCCTTTCCTGCTGGCGGATTGTCGCGCGCGTCGCTGTGTTGCGTGAATTCCTCCGGTATGGCATGCCTCTGTTGTGCTTCTCAAGTGCCGCGCGCCAGTCGCGGCGGCACGCACATTGAGGCGAGGACTTCAACGATGGAAGGGTACTCTTCGCGCGCGGCTGCGCGCGTATTGGGCATCACTGCAGGCGGCAATCACCGCCGTGCCCTCACCCCCGGCCCCTCTCCCGGACGGCGAGGGGCGACAAATCGCGCCGGGTTTACGCTGATCGAGCTGCTCGTCGTGATCGCGATTATTGCGATTCTCATCGCGCTGCTGCTGCCGGCCGTGCAGCAGGCGCGCGAAGCCGCGCGACGCACGCAGTGCCGCAATCGCCTCAAGCAGTTGACGCTCGCGCTCCACAATTACGCCGACGTGTTCAACGAGCACATGCCGCCGTACGTCATCGAAGACACGGCGCGGATGCAGACCTTCCTCACGTTCAGCGGGCCGCAGGGAAAGGCGCAGTTCTGGTTCGGCGTCGTGAACTACGACGAACCGGACAAGTCGAAGCAACTCGACTTCGCCAACGGTCCGCTGTCGAAGTTCATGGAGACGAGCTACGAGAGCTTCCAGTGCCCGAACTTCGGCGAGACGCAGATGGATGTCGTGCAGTACGGCAAGCCCGCCACCGGATACGCCTACAACGGGCATTACCTGTCGCGGCCCACCGGCGTCGAGTGGCTCCCGCCGACCTGGGCGCCGCAGCCCAGCTCGCTGCCGGCGACTCGGAAGTTCCGCGACGTGATGCAGATGACGCAGACCATCGTCTTCGCCGACAGCGCCGGCGTCTTCTGCGTCGATTTCGCGTGCGCCCAGAGCGAGCTGCGCGAGAACTGGCTGCTGGAGCCGCCAAGCAACGACTTCCCCACGGTCCATTTCCGTCACCATGACTCGGCAAACGTGGCATTCCTGGATGGCCACGTCGAGACCATGCGGCGCGGGTGGCGTCCCCCGTCCTTCGGCGATGCTTTCCGCATGGACAAGGCGCGGCTGGGATACGTCGGCGACCGGCTCACCGATGCGGCGTTCCAGGACGAGTGGTACGACCGGCAGTGACGGACTGTCGCCTGCCATTCGCAGGATCGTGCACCACCCGCCGCTTGCGGTTTCGCATTGAGAAAGCCATGTCGCGCATTGTGTGTTTGCTTCTGTTGATGCTCTCGGGTTGCGGCGGCGACTCGGTGGCCGAGTCGCCCGTGGCCGTACAGCAGGTCTACTTCGACGTTCAATCGAAGCGCGCTGTTGTCGCGGAGGCGTCGACGGAAACGCCGGCGGTCCATCCTGAGACAGGGCGTCGCACGCTGATGCCCGCGCTGTACTGCACGCAGTGCGCGGCATGGCGCGCGGCGCCGCCGCTGCAGGAACTGCAGCGCAATCCTCAAGCCCGGCTGTGCCCGAAATGCAAAGGTCCATTGGCAGCGGACGGCCCGCTGCCAGCCACCGGAGAATGAGGCCGAGCTACGGGGTTCATCCCCGTGGCGTACGTTACGCGCCGGCATACGCCGCCATCAAGATTGTCAGTTCGTGATGTTTGTGGTATTGCGTTGGTGACGGCAACCTCTGCCGTCTGTTCGGTTTTCGCCAGGAGCAAGTGATGCACGAAGGTTCGACGATGTACCGCCCGCGGCCGGGTTTTCTGATCGCGCTGATCCTGCTGTCGGTCGGCGTACGGCTGATCCCGTACATGACGGCCGATCCGACGTCGCTCTCCTACTTGTGGGGCGTCACCCCGCTGTTC
>JAEUIG010000284.1 GCA_016795125.1 Planctomycetaceae bacterium
GACCCGATTGCCAACTATCGGCAGGTACGCGAGGAACTGCGGCTGTACGACCCATCTCTTGTGGAACGGCCGGAAGTGCTCGCCGTCTCGAAGTGCGAGTTGCCGGAAGCGAGCGAGTGTGCGGCGCAACTCGGAAAAGAACTCGGCCGCGAAGTGCTGCAGGTTTCCTCGGCGATCGGGACAGGATTGCCGGTCCTCGTGCGCGCGGTGGTCGCCGCGCTGCAATAAGCCCACGGACGGCCGTCCGTGGGCTTGAAGAGCGCGCATTACTTTCCGCGCTGGCGCAAACGCGTCACAAATCGCTCCAGGTCGTCCGGCAGCGAGGCTTCAAAATCGAGCCGCTCGGCCGTCGCCGGATGATCGAACGCCAACTGCGCCGCGTGCAGCGCGAGCCGCGGCGCGCCGCTGGCATCGTTCACCGGCGGACCACCGAGGCGCTTGCGGTAGATCGGGTCGCCGCACACCAGGTGGCCGGCCTCCGACAAGTGAATCCGGATCTGGTGCGTGCGGCCCGTCTCAAGCACGCACTCGACCAGCGAATACTCGCCGAGCCGCTCCAGCGGACGGACGTGCGTGACGGCGTGCTCTCCCTCGTTTTCATTCGTCGAGCTGCCGCGAAGTCCGTCGCCACGGTCGCGGATGAAATGCGTGTCGAACGTCTGCGCGGCGGGATGACCATGCACGACGGCCTGGTACACCCGCTCGTTGCTGTGCTGCTTGAACTGCCGCACCAGGTGCTGCTCGGCGGCCGGAGTGCGGGCGAAGACCATCACCCCGCTGGTGTCGCGATCCAGCCGATGCACGGCAATCACCCGCGGCAGCTTTCCGCGCGAGCGGTCCACCACCGGCCGCCCACCCCGCTGGTGGTTTCGCGTCCCACCGCGTGCCGACCTCCCCGGCCGTTCCCACTCCTGCACGAGTCGCGGCAGCACTTCATCCAGTGTCGGCTGCAGGTTCTTGCGAGCGGCGGGCCAGTTGCGTTCCTCGTTGTGCCGCAGCGTCGTCATCAGCGCCGGCTTGACGACCACGACGACCTGTGGGTCGCAGTACAGCAGTTCGACGTCGTCGGCCGTCGGTTGCGGCGTGCGGGGCGTGTCGAAGAGATGCACGACGTCGCCGGACTTGATCCGGCGGCCGTGATCGACGCAGATCGCACCATTGACCGAGACCCGCCGTGAAGTCAACAGCTCCTTGGCGTCTCGCCACGACAGCTGCGACTGCCACCCGCGCAGCGCAGCGACCAGCGTCTGGCCGTTCAGAGAGTCCGGGATATGAAAGACGCGTTGCGACACGCCGGACACGTTTAGCAGGTCGCCGAACGGGTCTCAATTCCGACCCGTGCTGTCTCGTGTGGCACGCCCAGACCAACGGGATGGTCGTGGCGTGCGTTGGCAAGGTTCGCCACGCCCTTTTCAGGGCGTGCCACCCTCGGCTGTCCGCTTTTCTTCTGTTACGCCGGCGAAGCCTGCTGCGTCGCTCCGGTATTCGGCGTCTCGGCGATGGCCTCGAACCGGTCGCGGTACCGCCAGCGTTCCCAGACGTTTGCCTTCCGCAGATTGAGATAATCGGGCGGAACGACGTGTTCTTTGCCGCGGCGCGTCTTCAGCAGCAGCGACCCGTCGTTGCGGACCTCGGCCACGATCCAGAACTTGTCGACGGTGTACGCGTACTCGTCGCCATTGACGGCGGGCAGCACGTTCTGAGCCCGCGGGCCGGGATGTGTGCTGAACTTCGTCTTGCGATAGATGACCCAGTCGCCGGGTTGAATTCCATTTCGCATTACGGTCATCGTCCCCCACGGTGTCTCGACCGGGCGCCGCCCTTCAGATTAACGCGCGAAGTGCCGGTCGGCAAATCCCAGATATTGCTCCCAGTCGTAATCCGTCACGTCGTGCTTGCCGCTGCGGACATGATACCCGATCGTTCCGGAACTCAACGGCGTATTTTCACCCGGAAACTCAGCTGGGCCATCGCCGAGTCCGTCAGTGCCCAGCAGACGGTAGACCGCGTCGGCCCCGAGCGCCCCCAGGAACTCTCCCCGCGGGTCGGCCCACTGGTCCTCGATGGCGCTGGCCACGTAGACCGGTCGCGGTGCGATCAGTGCAATCAACTCGTGCTGATCGACCGGCAGCCGTTCCTCGTGCTGATTGTATGCCGCGAAGTTCTGGCAGAACCAGTGGGGAAATGAGGTATTAATCCGGCCGACCGTCTCGCCGAACACTCGCATGCTGAGCGCCGCGCCGCCGCAGCCGGAGTTGTTCGAGACCACCAGGGCGAACCGTTCGTCCTGGGCGCCCGCCCACAGCGCCGTCTTGCCCAGCCGTGAATGCCCGATGACCGCCACGTGCCGGGCGTCGAAGTCGGCATCCTGCTCGAGGTAATCCAGCGCCCGGCTCAGTCCCCACGCCCAGGCGGCGATCGAGCCCCACTCATCGGCGGCCGGACGGATCTGCCCCTCCTCGTAGAACAGCGGATGAATGCCGTTCTGGAAGCCGTCGTCGAAGTCCGGGTCGATGTCGCCATAGTAGGCGGTCGCCAGTGCATAGCCGCGAGAGACAATCATCTCAATGGGCCACCGGCTGGCTTCCGACCCTCGCGACTGCTCCGTCGCGCGATGGTCGACGTACCCCGCGTCCGGATTGTTGCGGAACCAGCCGGGATTCAGCGTGATGCCCGGATCGGAATGCACGGCGTGGTTGCCGTTGAAATTCAGCCCGAGGAACGCCGGCGCCGGCCGTCTGGTATTGGGAACGAACACCAGGAGCGACATGCGGGGACCGGATTTGTCGGCCGTAAACCAGACGTCAATCTGTTTGCGAGTCGCCTTGCCGCCAATTGCCTCCGGTTCGACGGACGTTACTTCCCACGCGAATTCGGCCGGTCGCTGAGGACTGCGTCCGTACACCTGCTCCTCGAACAGCTTGAGAAGCTCTGGTCGGCGGCGGGTGCGCCACGTCTCCGCATCCCGCACCGGCTCGCCGCTGCTCAGGACCAGTGGATCGGGCAGCACGTAGTCCCCGACCTGGGCCTCGTCATAGTTTGCCTCCTGGGCGATGGCCGGAGCGGCGAAGAGAATGAGAATGCCACAGAGGTAACGACATGAATCAGTCATCGATGGACTCCTCCGTAGGTCAGGCTGTGCCTGACATAAGCCGCTGGCCAAACTGTTTCAATGATGAACGCTGATTCCGCGCTCATCGCCAATGCCGTCAGGCTCAGCCTGACCTGCGCCGAGCAGCGGCAACAGCGCCGGCAGCAGTCTCCGCAGCGCCCGGCCGCGATGGCTCAATTGCTGTTTTACCACCGGCCCGAGTTCGCCGAATGTCCGGTGATACTCGCGAATCAGGAAATACGGATCATAACCGAAGCCGTTGGTCCCATGCGGCTCGGCCGCAATCCGGCCGCGGCAGTAGTCCTCGACCTGCAGCCGCACGGCGCCGGTCGGATCGGCCACTGCCACGTGGCACACGTACCGCGCCCCGCGCCGCTCCGCCGGAATGCCTGCCAGTTCCTCCATTAGCAGGTCGTTGTTCGACTGGTCCGTCGCGCCCGGTCCGCTGTAGCGTGCCGAGTACACGCCCGGCCGGCCGCCGAGTGCGTCGACCGCGATGCCGCTGTCCTCGCCGATCGTCCACGCGCCGAGCGCGCGCGCGATCTCGCGGGCCTTCTTCGCAGCGTTGTCGGCGAAGGTGTCGCCGTCTTCGACGACGTCCGGCGTCGGCGGACATTCGGCCAGCGATGCCACGGCGATGCCGTGGGGTAACAGCAGATCCTGCAGTTCGCGGCACTTCTTGGCGTTGCGCGTCGCGAGGACGATCCGCACGGGTTGCGCCCCCTGTCTCCCCTGTCCCTCCGGGAGACGGGTCGGGGGTGAGGGCAAGGCGTCAGTTGGCGCCGAAGTCGTCCTGGGTGAGTTCGTCGAGCTGAGACTTGAACTCATCGCGTTCCTTGCGGGTGAGGTCCAGGTCGAACATCAGGTACTTGATGTCGAGCCGCAGTTGCGAGAGCGCTTCCTGGACGAGTTCCAGAATCCGGCGGCGACGGCGGACGCACTCAACGACTCGCACGTACGCCGGCTCCAGATCGCGAAACTGCTGTTCGGGGAGGGCGGCGATGGCACGACCCAGCTCCACGAGTTCCCGCGGGAGTTCGTTGGCGGTCGCGTCGTTGAGTCGAGTCGAGGCTTTCATGGGATCGCACACCGAGTGGTGTTTATGGAATCCTCATGATTCTGCCGCCGGACGTTGACGAAAAGCAACACTCTGCCGCAAGTTTCCGTCAATTCGAGGGTTATGTTCCAATCGGCGACCGCTGATCCGTCGCCGGCGGCAGACTGCGCCTTCGTATTGGTGCGTTGAGGCATCTCCCATACAATCCGGGGTTTACAGCCGATTGACCCCTCCGGAGAGGGGACCGATGCCATGCGGGCGCCGCCTGTGCCGACCGGCACTGCGCCGCTCCCCGGGTGCGCTTCGGCCAGCGATCAATCGACGACTGGTCCATGGAAGGACCGCGCGTGACGGAGCGATTCGCACAGCTCGGCCATTCGTGGTGCACAGCGTGCCTGCTCGGGCTGCTGGCTGCACTGTATGGGCCGATTCTGCGCGCCGACGATCGCACCTATCAGAACGGCTTTGACGATCCGCAGCACACCTGGGTCGCCGACCAGCAGCCCGGCGGACCGACAATCAAGCAGGAGCGTATCAGCCGCGAGCCCCATTCCGGCGTCCAGGCCGAACAGTTTGTGTTCCTGACGCAGCAGCCGCAGCCGCTCGTGGAAGTCTCCCACGAACTGCCTCCCAGCCTGCAGCATGGCGAGCTCACCGGCTCCTTGTGGGTGCGGGCCAGTCGCGGCGGCATCCGCCTGTGTCTGCAGGTGCAATTCCCGAACGAGATCGACCCCCGGACCAACCTGCCGTTGCAGGCCGTACTGCCAGGGGATCCTGACACCGGTGTCTACAACGCCGTCGGCGAGTGGCAGCAGCTCACGTGCATCGCCACGGACGAAGCCGTTCAGGAAGTCGTCCGCCGTCTCCGAGGACAGTTGCGGCAACAGTCCGATTTCGTGCCGATCAACCAGCGGACGATCATCGTCGAACGCATGGTCGTGCAGCTCGAGCTGCCCGCCGGGCAGACGGTCCTGCAGGTCGACGACCTGGCATTCGGACCGATCGTCGCGCCAGCGGCGGCGCCGGTCGACCCCATGCAGCGGCGGCAGCCGCGCGACGGTCAGTTCCGCGCGACCATCGGCGACGATCAACTCCTGATCGACGGCCGTCCCAGCGTCGTGCTGTTCACTCCCTATCACGGTGAGGAGGTCGACGAACTGGCGAAGATGCGGTTCAACGTCGCCTGGATTGACCGCTACGACGACGCGGCGCTGCTCGCGGCCCTGACGGCCGACGGCCTGTTTGCGATGGCCAATCCGCTGCCGTACGACATTCCGCTGGAAGAAGCGGTTCAGCCCGACATCGGCCTGGTGTCGTTCAAGGAAGAGACGTCGCCGGTCATGTTCTGGTACATGGGCACGCGGCTGCCGGCCGCGAGCCTGCAGACGCAGGCCCGGCTGATGAGCAAGGTTCGCGCCGCCGATGCCCAGTTCCGCCGCCCGATCTTTGTCGATGTCACCGGCGAAAAGCGGCAGTACCATCGCCATGCCGACCTGGTCGGCCTCAGCCGGCATACGCTGCACACCTCGACGACATTCC
>JAEUIG010000278.1 GCA_016795125.1 Planctomycetaceae bacterium
CTTCGTCCTTCCGTTGTGTCCGTCGTGTCGTTGTGGTTCGCCACCTTCATCGCAATAAAAGCATTGAACCACAAAGACACAAAGAGCACCAAGAAGCGGCATTGCTGAAATCTTTGTGTTCTTGGTGTCTTCGTGGTTCAATCCTTCGCTCTGATCCATCAGAAGGCCCTGCGACCCCTCCAGGTTTTCAGAATTGAACCACAACGACACGAAGGACACGTCGTAAGAGGCTTCGTCGTTTTGTTGTGTCCTTCGTGTCGTCGTGGTTCAAACTTTCTTTTGCATCAATGTGAACCGGCCACGAATTGCACGAACTCCGGCGGGAGCGGGGATTCGAAGCGCATGGCCCTGTTGCTGAGCGGGTGCGCGAAGCCGAGCACGGCGGCGTGGAGCGCGAAGCGCTTGGCTTTCCAGCGCTTGTGCCGGGCGGCGGCGGGTTCGTACTTGTCGTCACCGAGGACCGGGTGGCCGGCTTCGGCGAAATGGACGCGGATCTGGTTGCGGCGGCCGGTTTCCAGCGTGACGCGCACCAGGGTCGCGCGGTCCAGTTCCTGCTCGACGCGGTAGTGCGTGACCGCGTCCTCGCCGGGTTCGTCATCGGGGACCGAGAAGCGCCGCAGGTCCTTGCCGGTGCGGAGCCGCGACTGGAAGGTGCCGGTTGAACTCCGCAATCGACCGGCGACGATCGCCGCGTATTCCCGATTCACATTGTGCTCGCGGAACTGCGTCTGGAGCCCGTCGGCCGCACGCTGATGCTTCGCAAATACCAGCACGCCCGAGGTGCCGCGATCGAGCCGGTGCACCGCGATCGCCCGGCCGCGTCGGCGTTGCCTCGCAATGCGCGCCGTCAGCAGGTCGAGCAGGGTGTTCCCTTCATTGAGGGCGGTCGGCACCGACAGCACGCCCGCCGTCTTGTCGACGACGATGATGTCGTCGTCTTCGTGAATCAGCCCGAACTCCGCCTGCTTCCGCTCTGGCGGCGGCACATGGTAGCGGCGATGCGAGTCGTGCCGCACGCGGACGATGTCGCCGGCGACGACGGGCTCGCCCGGATTCAGGCATTCGATGTCATTCCGCGCCACGCAGTGATGATGAAACAGCCCTTTGACATCGGCGCGCGAACGGCCGGTCAGTTCCTGAACAATCCGATCGATCCGCCCGGCCTGCTCGGGCTCGACGGTGTGATGGGCATCGACGATGGGCATTTTGGGGGAGGGGCAAAGGTGCAAAGTGGCAGAGGGGCAAAGGGTCGATGGCAGATCTGGTCATAGAGGCGCACGACACCGCGCGGCTGCCGGGAACTCCCTTTGCCCCTTTGTCCCTCTGCCACTTTGCCTCTCATGTCAGCGAGATGTCGTGCGAACTCAACCGCTCGGCGCCTGTCTCCGTAATCAGGTAGTTGTGCTCGAACCGCATGCCGCCGATGCCTTCCACGTAGGCGCCCGGCTCCAGCGTGACGACGTCGCCCGCCACGAGGACATCCTCGCTCTGGGGGACCAGGATCGGCGGTTCGGGGTGCGCGAGGCCGATGCCGTGTCCGGCGTGATGCTGGAACGCGTGGCCGTAGCCGGCGTCGTCATACGGCTTGAAGACGGCGGCATGCACATCACGCGCGAGGACGCCAGCCTTCAGGGTTCGCTCGCCGGCTTCGAGTCCCGCCTTGCACAGGTCGTACAGCATGATCTGCGGATCGGTCGGCGTGCCGACGGCCAGCGTATTGGTGAAGTCGCCGCGGTATCCGTCGAGCACGACCGAGTAGTCCAGGATGAACAGGTCGCCGTGCTGCAGGATGTGAGCGGTCGGCAGGCCGCCCGCTTTGATATTCTTCGGGGTGGTCGCGCGAAAATCGCCATAAACGAGTCCGGGACGGCCGGCGGCGAGCAGGACGACCTTCTCAATTTCGACATACACGTCCAGCTCGCTGATTCCCGGGCGCACGATCTCGCGGAGTGCGGCCTGGCCAGCGACGCCGGCGCGGATGCACTGCCGCAGCAGGTCCATCTCGTCCGGCTCTTTCCTGCGGCGCAGCTCGCGGAGCAGTGTGCCGAGACTGATGCCCGCTGAGCCGTTGGCCCCGGACGTCGGGATCGTGTGCAGCGTCGCGGCCGCGAGATCGAGTTTGAGGACTCCGGCGGCAGCGAACGGCAGCCATTCGGATTCGACGAGTCCGGTGCGTCCCTGCAGTTCCGGGGCGACCTTCTCCAGTGCGCGCAGCAGCGAATGGTCGCGGTTGATGACCGAATGCTTGTGGTCGTACCAGCCGTCGACGACCTCCCGATCAACGAACGGCGTGTGCACGGCGGAACGGACGGTGAAATTGTCGGCAAGCAGCGATGCGCGGCCGCTGCGTTCGAGGAGCAGGAGTCCGCGTTCGCCGCCGGAAAAACTGAGGGGCTGCACCCAGAACCCGGCGAGGTACTGGACGTGCCGGGGGTCGGCGACGAGCACCCAGTCGACGCTCTCCGGGAGCGCGTTCCACAAGCGGCGGCGGCGGGCCAGACAGCCTTCCTGAGTCAGCATCGATCATTCCTCGTGCACGGTCAGCGAATCGTTTTGTGAGGACATTCTAAGGTCGGCGACGCCGGCGCGGAACGGACCGTGTACGGGATTCCGGTGGCCGCCTACAATCGATGTGAGTGAATGACGCAGAAACAACGTCCGATCAGAGAGGGATACATGCCGAACCTGTCGTGCCGCCGCAATAAGAGTGCCGTCTGCCTGGTGGTTCTGGCCATCGGTGTGCTCACGAGTTCCTCGATCGCGGGCGACAACAGCGGCGAGATTGACCGGCTGCGGACCGACGTGCAGACGCTGGCCTCGGACGACTTTGAAGGGCGCGGGGTTGGCACAGCGGGGCTGGAAAAAGCCGCCGAATATGTACGGAATGCTTTCGTCGGCGCCGGGCTGGATGTCACGGTTGCCGGCGGCGACCCGTATCAGGAATTCGAGATTACGACTGGCTCGCAGCTCACCGAGCCGAATACGCTCGCGTTCAACGGCGCGAACGGCCAGACGATTGATCTCAAGTACGACGCCGATTTCCGAACGTGCTCGTTTGGCGATCCGGGGACGTTTGACGCGGAGATCGTGTTCTGCGGATACGGGATC
Organism: Planctomycetaceae bacterium; assembly: GCA_016795125.1. Taxonomy (GTDB): domain Bacteria; phylum Planctomycetota; class Planctomycetia; order Planctomycetales; family Planctomycetaceae; genus JAEUIG01. The sequence continues at coordinate 3,109 of JAEUIG010000278.1, forward strand.
GAATCGACCGATCCGCCGTACAACGACTTCGAGGCCGTTGACGTCAAGGACAAGGTCGTGCTGGTCATTCGCCGTACTCCCCAGCAGAAGCATGAGAACGGCCTGTTCGCGGTGGCGCACGGCGCTTCACGCCATGCGTCGCTGACGACGAAAGTCAGCCAGGCGTTTCAGCGCGGGGCCGCGGCGGTGCTTGTCGTCAACGACGTGTTCACCGGCCGCAATGAGCGGGAGCAGCTTGAGTCCCAGCTGAAAGAGGCGGAAGCGGAGGTCCTCGCAGCTGCCGATCAGCTCGTCGACGCCGCGGACGTGGCCGACGCGGACCTGGCGAAATCGGCCCTGGAAACGGCCGTGCGTCACGTCCGCGACGTGCGCGACATGCTGGGGAAGCTGAATGCCGACCCGCTGATAGCATTCGGGTACGGCGGTTCGCGCACGGGGAAATCGCTCCCGGTGTTTTCGATCTCGCAGGCCGTCTGCAACCAGCTTCTGGTGGAATCGATCGGCAAGTCGCAGTCGCAGATCGAAGACGAAATCGATGCGACGGGAAAGCCGCAGAGCGTCGCGCTGACCGGCTGGACGGCGGCGGGACAAGCAAGTCTCAAGCCGGTGACCGTGGAAATCAAGAACGTCATCGGCGTGCTGGAGGGGGAAGGTCCGCTGGCGGATGAGACCGTGGTCATCGGCGCGCATTACGATCATGTCGGATTTGGCGGAGAAGGCTCGCTGGCTCCCGGATCGACGGAAATCCACAACGGTGCGGACGACAATGCGTCCGGAACGGCGGCATTGCTGGAACTGGCGCGACGGTTCGGCGAACGGACGCCGCGACTGCCGCGGCGGCTGGTGTTTATCGCGTTCACGGGCGAGGAACGGGGACTGCTCGGTTCCGCGGAATACGTCAAAGAGCCGCTGTTCGCGCTCGACAAGACCGTCGCCATGCTCAACATGGACATGGTCGGCCGGATGGATGGGCAAAAACTGACGGTCTTCGGCACCGGGACATCGCCGGTCTGGGACGGCTGGCTGGATGAGTTTGGCGGCGCGGCCGGGCTGGAACTGTCGCGTAAACCCGAAGGACTCGGACCGAGCGATCACCAGTCGTTCTACACGGCGAAGATTCCGGTGCTGCACCTGTTTTCGGGAACGCACAGCGACTACCACCGGCCGACGGATGACTCGGAGAAGATCAACTATGACGGCATGGCGAGCGTCGTCGAACTTGTGGACAAGCTGATTGTCGCCACAGCGACTGATCCGGACCGGCCCGCCTACGTGGAAGTCCAGGGGCGGTCGTCGATGGAGCGCGACGGGAGCCGCCCGTACTTCGGCAGCATTCCGGATTTTTCGGCCGATGCCGAGGGGTATGCGATCCAGGGGGTCGCGCCGGGCAGCCCGGCGGCGAAGGCGGGGCTGGAGGGGAAGGACATCATCGTGCGGCTGGGGGGACACAGGATCGCGGGGCTGGACGACTTCGACCTGGCATTGCGGAAATTCAGCGCCGGGCAGCAGGTGGAGGTGGTCGTGATCCGCGGCGGAGGCGAAGTGACGCTGACCGTGACGCTGGCGGTTCCACGAGGGTAGCCGTCGCCGAAATCGTGATCGCCGGGAGGGCGAGGCTCCCGCCGAGCCGCGCGGCAGCTCGATCGAAATCTTCGGGTCAGCACTGCCGGAACAACTACGCAATTGTTTCCCGCGCTCATCATCAAAGGAGTTCGCCGATGAGCGTCGTTCGCGTTCTGCTGACTGATCTGCCCTGGGGAAACTCCGACATCGAACGGGAAGGCCTCAGCGCGGTCGGAGCGGAGGCCATCATTGCTCCGGACAAATCCGAAGAGACGCTCGTCAATCTCGCCGCTGGCGTGGATGCGATCGTGACGTGCTGGGCGCGCGTTTCCCGAAAAGTGCTGGATGCCGCGCCGAACTGCCGGATCGTGGCACGGCTTGGCATCGGCCTCGACAACATCGACGTCAGCGCAGCGACCGGTAAGGGGATGCTCGTCACCAACGTCCCGGACTACTGCGTCAGCGAAGTGGCGGACCACACGGTGGCCCTGCTGCTGGCGCTCTCCCGGAACGTCGGCTTTTATCATCTGAGAACGAAGCGCGGGGAATACGACCTGCAGGCCGGCCCGCCGATTCGGCGGCTCTCCTCGCAGACGCTGGGCCTGATCGGGCTGGGGCGGATCGGGAGCGCCGTCGCCGAACGCGCCCGCGCACTGCAGATGACGCTGCTGGCACACACGCGATCCGGGGACAGTCACGGGACCGGCTGCCGGATGGTCGACCTGCCGACGCTGCTGGATGAGAGCGATTACATTTCCCTGCATGTCCCGGCTACGACCGAGACTCGGCGGCTCATCAACTCCGAGACGCTGCAGCAGGTTCGGCCAGGGGCACGGCTGATCAACACCAGCCGCGGCGCGTTGATTGATCCGGACGCACTGTGGGAGGCAATTCAATCGGGGCGGATCTCCGGCGCGGGGCTCGACGTCTTCGAACCCGAACCGCCGGACCTCTCCCACCCGCTCTATTGTGATGAACGCGTGATCGCGACGCCTCACACGGCGTTCGTCTCCGCTGAATCGCTGGACGAGATGCGACGGCGGGTGGTCGCGCAGGTTGTTTCGGTTCTGCGGGGCGTGACGCCTGAAAATGTCGTGAATCCCGAGGTCCACCGGCGCAGCCAGGCGCCGTCAGCTTGAAGTCCGAACGCGGGTGCAGACCTGAACTGCCGCAAGTAGGGGACGGAGCGGATTTCCGGATGAGTCAGCGGACACACGATGACCGAGCCGGAACGGCATGTGCGCCAATCAGGCGTGTCGCGCTGGAGGCGTCTGCGTGGCAGGATTTCGCAAGCTAGACTCCCGTGTCGGGCTACTGGTGGTCCGGCATCGGCTGCTGCTGCTCCCCCTGCGAAACGACTGCCATGACCGGATCCCCTTTCGAACGCGAGTCGAAACGGGCGCGCAAGCGCCGCATGGAGCGCGAACGCCAGCTGCAGACCGCGACGGCCGCCGCACCCGCGGAGCCGCAACTCGCCATTCGCGACGTCTTCTCCCCCGCGACAGCCGTCCTCACGAGTGAATCAGCAGCCGGCGGGCAGGCGGACGAAATCCTGGACGAGCACTTCGACATCCTCGACGCGGACGATCACGAGGTCGCCTTTGACGGCGACGCCTCGGTGTCACAGCCGGAGACCGCGTCTGTACAGGTCGCGGCATTGCAGAGCGCGCTGCACGAGAAGGACGAGCTTGTCCACGCCCTCACCGTTCAGCTCGAGGAAGCGGCGAATCGCCTCGACCGACTGCACCGAGCGGGGGCCGATCGCGCATCGCGAGGCAGCTCGGTTGCAGCGGAAGGGCATGGAGCCGCCGGCGAACTCGGAGATCAACTGTCCCGGCTCAGCAGCGAATGGGACGAGCTGCAGCTCGCGCAGCAGTTCGAGACCATCCGCGGCCGGCTCGACGACATCTTCGATGCCGTGACCCTGGGGAAACTGACAGAGCAGGGATACGGCAGCAGGCCGGCCGAAGAACCGGTGAGCCGCACATCCGAAATGCTGACCGGCAAACTGACCGGCTGGGAAGACATGAAGGCGCAGCTGCTGCGAGACGGCGCGGAAAAGACGCGCTCGCACGCGGAGCTGGCGGAAGCCGCCGTGAATGCGGTCAGCGATTCCGAAGCAGAAGTGCTGAGCGACCTCCCGCTGGAACCGCCTTTGCCGGTCGATCTGGAGATCGCCGACCGCGACCTGCTGGTTGCCGCCGTGGAAGAGCGGGACGTGTTCATCCTGCACCTGATCCGGAGGCTGCGGTCCGGCACGTCCGCGCGGTACGCGCCGATCAACTGGGCGGAAATCTCGGGGGCGCCGGACGAACTTCGCGAGCGCTTGCAGGAGCACGAGGCCCGCCTGCAGGAACTGCTGCGGATGGAAGAGTGCGACCTGTCGCTGGAACGGGCGCGGCTGGCCCGCGAGCGGGCGCGGCTGGAGCAGTTGCGGCGCGACGTGGAACGCGACGCCCGCGACGGCCACGATTTGTCCGGCGACGATGCCGACCGGAACGAACGCCGCTGGCTGCGGGTCTTCGGTTTCGGCCGCAAACCGGACAGCGACGAGTAGTGCAGCGACACAGCAACGAGTGCGGGGTGGGTGCCACTGGCTTCGCCAGTGCAAACGACACCGAACTTGTATCGCACTGGCAGAGCCAGTGGCACCCGAATTCTGCGTCATGACGCTGCAACAGTCGCTCCGGTTCATTCTGCAACTGCCCAGCCTGCGAAGGACGGGCCGCTAGAAGTTGCGCCGGCATTCTCGTTATGCTGTGACGTACCGGCCGGGGCGCCTGCTTCTCAACGCCTCAACGTCGCTGGAGCATCACGACATCCACGGGAGCACACACATGCCCGCCCGATCGCGGACGATTGATCGACGTCGGTTTCTCAAGTCCACGCTGTCCACCGCCGGAGCCGCATTCGCCGCTCCGATGATCCTGCCGGCCCACGTGCTGGGGTTGGAGGACGCCGTGCCTCCCAGCGAGCGGGTGACGGTCGGCGGCATCGGCATCGGGCGACGCGGGTCGTACGACCTGGGCTGCTTCTTCGAACAGGCCGACGTGCAGTTCGCCGCCGTCTGTGACATTAAGGAAGAAGCCCGCCGCGGCGTGAAGAAGGCGGCCGACGAGAAGTACGGCAACGAAAACTGCGCGATGTATCGCGACTTCCGCGAGCTGCTCGACCGCAACGACATCGACGCCGTGCTGATCGCCACCGGGCCGAACTGGCACTGCACCGCCGCGATCCAGGCAGCCCGCGCCGGCAAGGACATGTACTGCGAAAAACCCTGCACCAAGAACATTGCGCAGAGCCTGATTCTCGCCGAAACGATGCAACGCACGGGCCGCATCTTTCAGGCCGGGACACAGCGCCGCAACCTGCCGCACTTTGCCTTTGCGTGTGAACTGGCGCGTACCGGCCGGCTCGGCAAGCTCCAGAAAGTGTTCGCCCATCCGGCCGGCATGCAGGCGATGACGAGCGGCTGGCTGGAGCCGGAACCGGAGCCGGATCAGGAAGTCATCGACTGGAACATGTACCTCGGCCCGGCGGCGTGGCGGCCGTTCAACGTCAAGCAGCTCGACGGGTTCAACTTCGAGAAGGGGGGCGGCCTCGTCGGCGGCGGCGTGCTGGAATGGGGCTCGCACTGCGTCGACCTGTGCCAGTGGGCGGTCGGCGACTGCCCTCCGCCGGTCGAGTACAACGCCCCGGCCGACGGCCAGCTTGTCGCCACTTACGAAAACGGCGTCGAACTGATCTTCCGTGAAACCGGCTGGATTCCGCTGGGTTCGTGCCCGGTCCGGTTTGAAGGCGAGACCGGCTGGGTTGAAGCGGGAGACAGCGGACAGATCGTGCTGAGTTCGCCGGAACTGCGGGCCGGCCGCGACGTCGCCGAGATCGGCGGCTACCCCGCCACGTTCCATGTCCGTGACTTCCTCGATTGCGTGAAGACCCGCAGCCAGCCAAAGGGGAACGCCACCGCGGCCGCTCGCGCGCACATGGCGTGCCACGCGGCGAACATTGCGCTCTATCTCAATCGCAAGGTGCGGTTCGACATCAACACGAACGAGTTCATCGACGACGCCGAGGCGAATCGCCTGCGGTCCGAAGCGCTCCGCGAACCGTGGCGGATTTGAAGCGACGCCATCGAACCCGTGCTGCGGCGGGCCGAAGGCGATGCGATCGCCTCGACCACTCTGAGTTCACAACGACACACTTGAGATCGCAACATGTCACTCGTTGCCTATCGCTTTCGCGTTTTTGCGCTCACCGCGATCGGCCTGATGACGGGACTGATGTCCTCGTCACAAGCCCAGGAGGCTGCGCCCGAGCAGGAATTCATCGCCATCCTGCAGTCCGATGGGCCGGAGGCGGACAAGGCGCTGGCGTGCAAGAAGCTCGCCGTCGTCGGGTCGGAGGCGGCAGTTCCGGAGCTGGCGAAGCTCCTGACCAATGAACGGCTGGCGTCCTGGGCACGCATCGCCCTCGAAGCGATTCCCGGCCCCGCGGCCGACGAGGCGCTCCGTTCCGCAACCGGCTCGCTGGACGGCCTGCTGCTGGTCGGCGTGGTGAATTCGATTGGCGTTCGCCGCGACGCCGGCGCGGTCGAGGTGCTCTCCAGCTTGATGGACCATCAGGATGCGCTCATCGCGTCCTCCGCGTCCGTCGCGCTCGGTCGGATCGGCAATGAGGCGGCGACTGTGAAGTTGCTCGCGTCGCTTCCAGGTGCCCGGCCGGAAGTCCGTTCGGCTGTTGCGGAAGCCTGCGTGTTGTGTGCCGAACGGGCGCTGGCCGCCGGCAATTCGGCCGGGGCGACTACGATTTACGACCAGGTGCGCGTGGCCGATGTTCCGAAGCAGCGAAT
>JAEUIG010000367.1 GCA_016795125.1 Planctomycetaceae bacterium
TATCCCGGCGGTTTCTTTTGCGCCCCCGGAATCTCCGGCGACTCGCATCAGCATTGGTCTCTGTGTTCTGGCGCATCCGGCACAACCGGTTCCCACCCGTGACAACCCGGCCGGTCCACTGGGCGACGCTGATCCCATCCCCGATCGGCCTCCGACTTATTGATGCCCGACCGTGAAACGGTCAGAATTGGGGAAGCAGGTGCTTGGTCGTTTGGTGTTTGGTATCGATCACCAGGCACCAGGCACAAAGCCACCAGGCACCCAACGTCCAGGAGAGACGCTTTGACGCCACGGTTTTCCGGCAAAGTCGCGATTGTGACCGGCGTGGGTGAGCGCGGCATCGGCGCCGCCATCGCCGAACGCCTCGCTGAAGAAGGTGCGGCGCTGATGCTGCTCTGGAAAGAGCATCCCGGCCGCGTGCTCACGCGACTGCAGCGCCGCAAAGTCCCGGTCATCGACGCCGAGTGCGACGTCACCCGGCAGGCCGATGTCGACGCCGCCATCGACAAGTGCATGTCGAACTTCGGGCAGATCGACATCCTCGTCAACAACGCGGGCGTCGAAGGCGCGGCCCCGCTGGAAGACCTCGACGACGCGACCTGGGACCTGGCGCTCTCCGTTAACCTCACCGGCGCGATGCGGATGAGCCGTGCGGTGCTGCCATTCCTGCCGGAGAAGGACGGCGTGATCGTCAACATCGCATCCGCACTCGGCATCGCCGGCTGCGGATCGTTCGCTGCCTACAGCGCCAGCAAGGCGGGGCTGGTCGGGTTCACGCAGTCGCTGGCGATGGAGCAGGCCTCGCAGGGCATTCGCGCGGTCTGCGTCGCGCCGGCGCTCGTTCACACGCCGATGCTGCACCGGCACATGGACCACCAGACGCCGGAGATCGTCGAGCAGATCGACGCCTGCCATCCGCTCGGCATCGGCGCACCCCAGGATGTCGCCAGCGCGGTCGCGTTCCTGGCATCGTCCGACGCCCGCTGGATCAGCGGCGTTACTCTGCCGCTCGGGTGGATGCCGTCGTTCGCGCTGCCGGGAGAACCATTCAGCCGCGGGAAGAGCGCGGCTCGACCGCAGACGGCTGTGGCGAAGAACGGAGCTGCGGCCGAACAAAAAACGACCGCAGTGCCAAGGCCGGGAGCGGTAGTGGCGGAGTGAGGATTTATCATTAGTCATTCGTCATTCGTCATTTGTCATTGAACGGCAGTACGTCGGTTTCCCAATGACAAATGACGAATGACGAATGACAAATGCTGTCTTCCTCCGCCGGCTGCTATATCTGAACTGCGTGCTCATCGACTTTGCCGCGTTCATCGTCATTTTTGCCGTCTCGCGCGGGCTGGCGGAACAGAAGGTTCCGCAGTGGTATCTGGGCGTTGCGGGGGCCGGGTTCTCGCTGAGCGCCGCAATCGCCAGCATCGGCGGTGGATGGATTGCGCACCGGTTTGACAGCCGCGCCGTATACCTAACCGGCGCCGTGCTGATGGTCGCCGGCATCGGTGGCTGCTGGGGCGCTCGCACCGAATGGCCGTCGCTACTGCTGCCGGTGTACTGGCTGCTGGGCATCGCCCTGGGCCTGTTCTATCCCCCGCTGATGGGCTGGCTGAACCAGGGTGAGGACGTGCACGCGAATCGCCGCGGCGTCAGTCGGACGCTGATCCTGTTCTGCGTCGCGTGGAACTTCGGCATGATGTGCGGCCAGCTCTCCGCCGGATCACTGTTCGAGCATGGACCGCTGTGGACGTTCGGCGTTGCGCTGGTGATCGGCGCGCTCAACCTCGCCGTGTCGGCACGGACGGTGTTTCACGTGAAACAATCCGGCGAGATTCCTGAATCGCGGACTCCCGTTGATCCGGCGCAGGCGGCGCTGGCGAACAGCTTCAAGCGACTGGGGTGGATCGCGAACCTCGGCGGGATGTTCGGCGGCGCGATGATCGTCCACCTGCTGCCGGGTCTCGCCGTGCTCATCGGCGTTGCGCCGGACGATCACGGACGCATGCTCGGCGCGTGGCGGATGCTGATCATCGCCACGTACCTGCTGCTGCACATCTCCCACTTCTGGCACTTCCGCTTCAGCGTCTCGGTCGTCTCGCAGCTCATCACCGCCCTGGGCCTGCTCGTCATCGCCTCGGCTCATTCGGGGAACACGCTGCTGTTCGGCCTGTTCCTGATTGGGCAACTCGTCGGCTACAACTACTTTTCCGGCCTGTACTACAGCACCGTCGGCAGCTCCGACGAAAACCGCGCACTGGCGGCCGGCGTTCACGAAGCGACGCTGGCCACGGGAATGGCGGTCGGCACGATCGTCGGCGGCTGGCTGGGATCGGCGATCAACCAGCGCGCCCCGTACGTCTTCGCAGCCGCTGTCCTGCTGACGCTCGTCGTTGTGCAGATTGTCGCTTGGGCACGCTGGGTGCGCCCAGTGAAGTAGTCCGCTCGCTCCGCGAGCGGAGTCTCTACGCGAGGAAACACGACAGCGTGTCGCGGCTAGTCAGCAAGTTGCTTCTCTGCGCGTCTTCGTGCCTCTGCGGCTTTGCGTCGAGCTTTACGCCAAATCCGCTTCGCTCCGTCCCCCCGCCAGCAGCAC
>JAEUIG010000369.1 GCA_016795125.1 Planctomycetaceae bacterium
GTCGACATCTACTTCGGGGAGTTCATGCGGATTTTCGACCACTTCTACTCGCGGTACATCGTCGCGAAGATCAAAGAGGCCGGCACCAACGACCCGGATGCGGGATTCCTCAAAGAGAATTGGAAGGACTGGGTGCCGCAGCATTTCAAGCCCGGCCGAAAGCAGTTGCGGCGCATCCATTTCATGGGCGGTTAGGAACAAGGCTCGTGACTCGAATTGCCGCGTTGGCGAGCATCGTCGCTGTCCTGTCGCTGATCGCGTCCAGCTCTGCGGCCGACGAACCGTCCTTCCTTCGGTTCGACATCCGCGACACAGACAACCAGGCGCTGCCGTGCCGCATCCATCTGTTCGATTCGGCGAACAAGCCGGTGAAGCCGGAGGGGTACCCCGCGTGGAACGATCACTTTGTCTGCGGCGGCAGCGCTGATCTGGTCCTGCAGCCGGACACTTACCGGTACGAGATTGAACGCGGGCCGGAACACGAACGGCTCAGCGGCACGATCGGGCTGAACGCGAACGACTCGAAGGGCGTAAGCGACACGCTCGACCGCATTGCCGATCTGCGATCGCTCGGCTGGTACAGCGGTGATGTGCACGTGCATCGGCCGGTTGAGGACGTCCCGCTGCTGATGCAGGCCGAAGATCTGGACATCGCGCCAGTCATCACCTGGTGGAACCAGCAGAACCTGTGGGCCGATCGCGAGATTCCTGCTACGACGCTCACCCAGTTCGACGGCCATCGGTTCTATGACGTGATGGCCGGGGAAGACGAGCGCGGCGGCGGGGCGCTGCTCTTTTATGGTCTCAAGCGACCGCTCGAGATCACGCAGGCGGAGCGGGAGTTTCCCTCGCCGCTGACCTATGCGGGCATGGCACGGGAGGCGAATCCCGAGGTGTGGATCGACATTGAGAAGCCGTTCTGGTGGGACGCGCCGGTGTGGCTCGCCAGCGGAGTGACGCGGACGATCGGCATCGCCAACAACCACATGTGCCGTTCGCGGATGTACGAGAACGAGGCCTGGGGCCGCCCGCGCGATGCGGAGCGGCTGCCGAACCCGCGCGGCAACGGCTACTGGACGCAGGAGATTTACTACCACGCGCTCAACTGCGGCCTGCGACTGCCGCCATCCGCCGGGAGCGCTTCGGGCGTGTTGCCGAATCCGGTCGGATACAACCGCGTTTACGTGCAGGTCGACGGCGAGTTGACGTGGGAGAAGTGGTGGGAGGGACTCGCAGCCGGCCGCAGCTTTGTGACGAACGGTCCGCTGCTCAACTGCCGCGCGAACCGCGAACTCCCCGGCCACGAGTTCGAACTGCGGCCGGGCGAGCCGCTGCTGGTCAACATCGATTTCAATCTCGCATCGCTCGACCACGTTCCGGGCGTCGAGATCATCCAGAACGGCGCAGTCATCCAGACGATCGCGGTCGATGATGTGCGCGAGCTGCAGCTGAGTGCGTCGCTGACGTTCAACGAGCCGGGCTGGTTCCTCGTGCGGGCGATCACCGACCGCCCGGAGACGTTCCGGTTTGCGTCGACCGCGCCGTATTACGTCGCCGCGAAGGACGCCCCCCCGCGGATCAGCAGGACATCGGCGGAGTTCTTCGCGAAATGGGCCGCCGAGCGCGCGGAGCGGGTTCGCAAGGCACTCCCCGACCCGGAGCAGGCACGCGCGGTGCTGGCATTTCACGACGACGCGGTACGGTACTGGAACGACGTTCTGGCTCGGGCGAATGCGGAGTGAGCTGGGAATCGGCCGGTTGTCCGAGCCGTCGCTCGACAATGACGTGCGCCGTTGCCAGCACCACCAGGATGGACAGGGCGACAACGGCGACGGTGCTCGCAGCGGGATGCGACTGGCGCACTCGCTGCTCGGGCACTCCCGCAGCCCCGTCCGCCCACTGTCCAATCGAGAAACAGGCCGGACTCATTCTGACGGCCGCATCGGCCGTCTCCGCCGCCAAAAGTCCTCCCGCCAGCGTCAACAGCAGCACCATGCGTGAGACCGACATTCGCACCTCCAGGTCCGGCAGTGAAAGGTGCCTCCGCTTCACTTCGATGGACACCGGACAGACGCGCCGGCGTCGCATTCATTACGCATCGGCGACCAGAAAGCGCAAATAAAAAACCGCCGGGATGATCCCGGCGGTCGGCTGTTCACTCGTCTCTCCGCTTTCGCTTACTTCGCGGACGCCTGCTGCGAGACGTATCCCGGAGCGGCGGTCCAGTTCGCGGCCTGAGTGGCGTCGTCGATCTTCCACAGCCGGATTTCGCCATCGTAGCTGCCGGTCGCCAGCATGCCGGTGGCGGAGTGGACGGCGAGCGAATACACCCAGTCCGCGTGGCCGGCGTACGACTTGATCGCCGCGCCGTCCGCCGCGTTGTGCGAGCGGCCCTGCTTGTCGGCGCTCACGCTGAACAGCCGGCTGTCCGGCAGGATTTCGATCCGCAGCACGTCGTCGCCGTAGCCGCCGATCTTGCGGAGTTCCTTGGCGTCGGTCACCTGCCAGATGCGGACCTGCTTGTCGCGGGCCGCACTGGCGACGGCCGTACCGTCCGGCAGGAACACCGCACTGTTGACCGGCTCGCCGTGGCCGTTGAACGTCACCAGCGCATCACCCGACTTCGCGTCGAAAATCTTCGACGTCTTGTCGCGGCTGGCCGAAACCAGCTTCGTCCCGTCCGGCGACCAGTGGATGTCCATGACCCAGTCGGCGTGGTCTTCCACGTGCACTTCTTCCTTGCCGCTGGCGACGTCGAACACCCGGATCGACCGGTCCGCGCCGCAGGCCGCCAGCTTGCTGCCGTCCGGATTGAAGGCGACGCCGAACATCGCGTCTTCGACCGTCACCAGGTCGGCCAGCAGGGCCCCGTCCGCCAGGTTGAAAATCTTGACCTCGCCCGCCATTCCGGGAGTTCCCGACGCGATGGCCAGCCGCTGTCCGTCCGGATGGAATGCAACATCATAGACGCGTTCCGCCACGTTCGTGATCCGCTGCGCGACCGCCTGATCGGCCACGTTCCACAGGATCACCTCGTGATACCCGGAACTTGCGAGCTTGGATCCATCGGGACTGAACGCCAATGCCGTGACCGGGATGGCGACGGGGTAGGCCGGCGGCGCCGCCGGCTGCGGCCGCTTGGGCATGATCTGCAGCAACTGCGTGGCGGGATTCACGCCGGCATCGAGCCTGGCGCCGAGGGTGACCCAGCGCTGCACCAGCGCGATCTCGCCGGCGGTGAGCGGATCAGCCTCCTGCGGCATTGAGCCGTCGGCGATCTGGATACACAGATTCGAACCGTCCCCGTTGCCCGGCTCAATCGCGGCGCCGGATTCGCCTCCCTTCATGATGGCGGCGAACGATTCCATGTTGAATCGACCCTTCGCCGTGCGGGCGTTGTGACAGGCGAGGCAGCGCGAGTATAAGAACGGCTCGACTTACTTGCTGAAAGACACCCACTGACCACCCGCCAGGAGCGCCGCCTCCACTGCCTTGGCCTTGCCGAGCCAGTCCGCCGAGACCGAGGCCAGTGCGGTGCTCGCAGTCGCCAGTTCGCCTTGAGCCGTCGTGACGTTGGCAGTCACTTGCGCCACGCCGGCCTCAGACGTGGTGATCGCGGCCCGGGCGGTCGCGAGCGTCTGCTCCGTCGCGGTGACGGCCGCCAGCGCGGCTTCCGCGGCCTTCGTCGCTGCTTCGGCGGCAACCTTCGTTTCCTCGGCCTTCTTCTGGGCTTCGGCCAGCGCGGTGGTCGCGGCGGCGGCGGCGGTGTCGGCGTCGGTCTTCGCCGTGGCCGCCTTCGTTGATTCTTCCTGCTGCTTGGCGAGGGTGGCTTCGCCGTCCTTCACCTGCGTCTGGGCCTGCTGCAGTTCCCGTTGGAGCTTCAGGACCATCTGCTGCAGTTCCAGCAGGCGGGCCTCGACGCCGGCGACGGACTGTTCAGCCGCCTGCTTCTGGGCGGCGGCCGCCTCGGCGGCGGTCTGCAATTCGGCAGCGCGAGCCAGGGCCTGTTCCGGCGTTTCGGCCGGCTGTTCCTGCGAAAAGCCGATCGTCGGAACCAGAATCGCCAGTGCCAGCACCGGCAGCATCATGCGGTAGGAGAAGGACATACAGCGGGACCTCATGCGATGTTCACGCAGGCCGATCCAAAACGACACGAGTGTCGGAAAGTCAGATCGGCCGACGAATCGATTGCGCCGTGCACTTGGGAGGCGGGCGTCCGGCAGGACTAATCGGGGAGGGACGACGACGCATCCATCGTCGCTGATCCCAGCATCCCTGACGGGAGCGCGGATGTCAAGTTTTGGCGGACCTCAGCCCGCGCCAAAGTTCTGACACAAAGGCACAAAGGCACCAAGACTCGCAGAGAAAAAGGACGGGATACGCGTCAAGGCAATCCTCTCATGCTCTTCTTTGTGCGTCTTGGTGCCTTCGCGGCTTTGTGTCGAATCTGCTTTGGTCAGATACGCTTGGACAGTCTCGCCGCCAACCGCTGCAATGCCGGGCTGACGTCCAGCGGCTCGAGGTGCACGTTGAGGATGCTGTACGCGTCCTGGTGGGCGAGGGCCGCCTTCATCGATTGCCGCAGGTCGCCCATCGTGCGAACTTCGAAGCCCCACCCCGCTCCGAGCAGGTCCGGCAGCCGGTGGTAGTTCCAGTTCTGGATGTCGTTGAACGGCCCCTCCTGCAGGAACCGCTCCGTCGTGTAACCCTTGTTATTGAGGACCACAACGATGGGGTTCAGCTTTTGACGCACGGCCGTGGAAAGTTCGAGCGACGTCATCTGGAATGCGCCGTCGCCGACGACCACGAGCGGACGCAGCTTGCGATTGCCGACCTGCACGCCAATCGCCGCCGGAATCGCGAACCCCATCGACGTGTAGTAGGCGGGGCTGATGAATTCCGTGTGCTTGTGAATCGTGAGGTCGGACGAGCCGAACAGGCAGTCGCCGACATCCGCCACGACCACCATTTCGTCGTCCAGTACTTCATCCAGGAACTCAAACAATCCCGCACTCGTGACACGCTCCGACGCCGCGATCGGCTTGCCTTTCCGTTCCTGGCGCTTCGGCAGGTCCGTCGGCGGGGTGTGTTTGATCGGCGCTTTCGCGAGACCCTTGACGAAGTCGCTGAGCAGCACGTCCTGGAAGTGCGAGTGGCCGACCCGCAGCTTTTCACTCGTGACATACACGCACTGCGCCGGGTCGAGTCGCGCCGTGAAGATGCCGAGGTTAATGTCCGTCATGAACGTGCCGAGGAGGATCACGCAGTCGCTCGACTCGACATACTCCGTCACCTCGCGGCGGCCCATCGCTCCTTCATAGACACCGAGATACAGCGGATGGCGTTCACTCACCACGCTCTTTCCGAGCAGGGTCGCGCACATCGGAATATCGTGCGTCTCCGCGAGCTTCAGCACGGCATCCTGCAAGCCGAACCGGTGAATCTCGACGCCGGCAATGATCACCGGCTGCTTCGCCGCATTGATCCGCTCGGCCGCAGCGCCGAGCGCCGCCTGCAGCGCGTCCTTGTTGCTCTGCGGTTTCGTGGTCAGCGGCGTGTGCGGGTACAGCGCGGGGGTATCCACGCGGTCGCGCGGCAGCTCCAGGTAGACCGGACGCTTGAACCGCATCGCCGCCTCCAGGCAGCGGTCGATTTCGCGGAAGGCGGTCAGCGGATCGTCGAGCGTGGCGCTGGCGCAGGTGATCTTCTGGAACACCTCGTGCTGGGTGTTAAAGTCCCG
>JAEUIG010000392.1 GCA_016795125.1 Planctomycetaceae bacterium
GGTCAGCCGCCCGCCACCAATGGTGTGGCAGTTCATGCAGTTCTGCCGGAAGTAATCGGGCGTGTCCTGAGCGAGCGCCGTTGAAGCGGCGGCGAGAACCGCGAGGCCTGCGGCCATCGCGGGATTCAGCAAGCGGGCTGCGAATCGATGGAAACACGCACCTGTCCGGCGCGGGGCTGGTCGATTGTGGCGGGAATTGTGGGAGGTTGTGGTCATCTGCCGCCCCGGCATCGAGGGTGCGTACCGCTCGTTTCGGATACGGTACACGGCCAAATTAAGGAGTACAAGACACTCATGTCCTGTTTCTTACTGCTGAGAAAACGAAGCGAGAATCAGCGTCTGAAGCCAACTGGATTTCCCAGGATTGCGAACCTGTTGTTTCTCGCCACATAAATGTATCTTATTGTCATGATCCTTAGAGATGACGTGCGTTTGCCTCATCCACGCCGTCAGTGCAACCGCCAGAACGCAAATGCTTTCCCAGACCGCTGAGTACGCACTTCGGGCCATAGTCATCCTGGCACGATCCGCACCCGAATCGCGCACCAATCAGCAGCTTGCCGAGCTCACTCAGGTGCCAGCCGCCTACCTGCCCAAAGTGATGCAGAGCCTGCGGAAAGCCGGCCTCGTCCGCGCGCAGCGCGGCCTGGGCGGAGGTCTGCGGCTGGCACGGCCGGCGGACTCCATCACCTTGCTGGAGGTCGTCAATGCCGTCGATCCGCTGCTGCGGATCGTCGAATGCCCCCTGCGGTTGAAACAGCATTCCGGCCGGCTGTGCAACCTGCATCGCAAACTCGATGAAACCGTCGCACTGGCTGAACGCGTACTGCGTGAGACGACATTGGCCGACATGCTCAACGACATCGACGGTCCCGGCCCGTTGTGCCAGCGCGGGCCGGAGGCTCTCGTGACCCTCACCTGATGGAGGAGAGTTCCATGACGCTCGCAAACGACACCTTCGAAACCGTCGCCGAACTCGTCCGGCAGCGCCCGGAACGCAGCCGTATCTTTGAGGAACTCGGGATCGACTTCTGCTGCCACGGCCACGTCCCGCTCGACCGGGCCTGCGTACTGAACGGACTCGATCTGGTCGACGTGTGCCGTCGCCTGGAGGAGGCGGAAGCGGCCGTGACCGGTGCGGAACGCGACTGGACGTCGGCGTCGCTGACGGAACTCACCGAGCACATTGTGGAATTGCACCACCGCTACCTGCGGCGCGAACTGCCGCGGCTGGCGGGCCTGATCGACCGCGTTCTCGACGCTCACGGTGAACACCACCCCGAGCTACGCAACGTGCGGGAAGTCTTCGCCGGTCTCCAGTGCGAACTGCTGTCTCACATGCTGAAGGAGGAACAGGTTCTGTTCCCGATGATTCGCCAACTCGAGCGGACCCCCGCCGATGAGCGCGGCAATCTGCGGTTTCACTGCGGCACGATCGGCAATCCGATCGCCATGATGGAGCACGAGCACGACACAGCGGGCAAGGCGCTGCAACAACTCGACCGCCTGACGCATCACTACCAGCCGCCCGACGATGCCTGCCCCACCTACCGGGCTCTGCTCAGTGGGCTGGAGCAAGTCCAGTCCGACCTGCACCTGCACATCCACAAGGAAAACAACATCCTGTTCCCCGCAGCGGCCGCACTTGAGCCGCGCGCCTGACTTTGCGACTGCAGCCACCTCTTGTCCATTTTTCCATCGTTGGACCGTCGACCACTCCGATGCCAAGGGATCTAGTTCCGCCGCGCGTGCACATCGTCGGTCGCAGGAACAGCGGCAAGACCACGCTGATTTGCGAACTGATCGCCGCCATTTCACAGCAGGGACTCAACGTCGGCAGTATTAAACACACGCCGCACCGCCACGAGTTCGACCATCCCGGAAAGGACTCGCACCGGCACCGCGCCGCCGGTGCGTGTGCAGCGGGGATTATCTCTCCCGACGCCGGCGCCGTCTTCTGGACGATCCCTCCAGAGTACGACCGCGAACAACGGTACGCCGCCCTGCTGCGGATGTACGTCGAATGCGACATCGTGCTCGTCGAAGGAGACACACAGACCGCCGCGCCGAAAGTCGAAGTCTGGAGGAGCGCAGTCGGACTTCCCCCCTTTGCCTCTGAGGGGCTCGCGGTGCACGCAGTCATCTCCGACGACACGACGGACCTCGCCCCGGAACTCTGGCCCCGCGCCGACATCCATGGACTGAGCCGCAATATCCTGCGGCTGGCCTCGCGCAGCCCCCGGCTCGATCAAGGACTGCCCGCTGGTTCACAGCACGAAACGCAAGAGGACGCAGTCGCGTCCTGCTGAGGGAATAACATGAGACGACTCTGGATCGGCTTCGCGTCGGTGATGGTCCTTTCGTTCCTGGTCCTGGGTTGGATCGGAACCCGCATCTACCAGGAGAAGCCGCCGATCCCGGCCCGGGTCGTGACGACGGACGGCGCGGTCCTTGTAGACGAAGGCGAGATTGCGGCCGGCCAGAATGTCTGGCAGTCACTCGGCGGCATGGAGGTCGGTTCGGTCTGGGGACACGGCAGCTATGTCGCTCCCGACTGGACTGCCGACTGGCTGCACCGCGAGGCGACGTTCATTCTCGATCGCTGGGCCAACGACGAGTTTGTAACCGCGTTCGCTCAACTCGACGGCGAGCGACAGGCTCAACTGCAAGGGCGCCTCGCGCAGGAGATGCGGACGAATACCTACGACCCCGCCACCGGTGCCGTCACCGTTTCGCCGGTCCGGGCGGAGGCATTTCAAGCGAACCTCGCGCACTACTCCGACGTGTTTGCCAACGGCAAGGCCGAATACGCCATTCCGGCAGGAGCTGTCAGCGATCCCGACCGCTTGCAGAGACTCTCCGCGTTTTTCTTCTGGTCGGCCTGGGCCGCCACCACGAATCGTCCGAACGACGAGATTACCTATACCCACAACTGGCCGTACGAGCCGCTTGTCGGCAATCGCCCCACGGGTGAAACGGTCGTCTGGACCGGTGTGAGCATCATCATGCTGCTGGCGGGCATCTCGGCGATGGTCTGGTGGTACGCCGCCCGCAAGGCCGAAGAGGACGCGCCGCTCCTGCCGGACGCCGACCCGCTGGGGAAATGGGTGGCGACCCCATCTCAGCAGGCGACGATCAAATACTTCTGGGTCGTGGCCCTCCTCATTCTGCTGCAGATGCTGCTCGGCGTGGTGACGGCCCATTACGGCGTCGAAGGAGACGGGTTCTACGGGATTCCGCTGTCACAGTGGCTCCCCTACAGCGTGACCCGGACCTGGCATGTGCAGATGGGCTTGTTCTGGATTGCCACGGCGTGGCTGGCGGCGGGACTGTTCATCGGCCCGCTTGTCAGCGAACACGAACCGAAAGGGCAACGCCTGGGAGTCAACATCCTGTTTGTGGCGCTGCTCGTCGTCGTGGCCGGGTCGCTGACCGGACAGTGGCTGAGCGTCCACAACCAGCTGTCGGACCGTGTGTCGTTCTACTTCGGCCATCAAGGTTACGAGTACGTCGACCTGGGGCGGGTTTGGCAGCTGGCCCTGTTTGCAGGTCTGCTGCTGTGGTTCGGCCTGATGGTTCGCGTCTTGCTGCCGGCGCTGCGCCGCACCGGCGAGCAGAAGCAACTTGTGACGCTGCTCACTGTGGCCAGCGCCGCCATCGCGCTGTTCTACGGCGCGGGACTGACATGGGGCCAGCACTCGCACCTGTCGATGGTCGAATATTGGCGCTGGTGGGTGGTCCACCTCTGGGTCGAGGGTTTCTTCGAGGTCTTCGCGACGACGGTCATTGCCTTCTTCTTCATGCGACTGGGCCTGATCCGTCCCGGCATCGCCGCGGCGGCGGCGCTGCTGTCGGCGACGATCTTCCTGTCGGGCGGCATCATCGGCACCTGCCATCACCTGTACTTCTCCGGCACCCCCACGGTCGCCCTGGCCTTTGGATCGGTGTTCAGCGCCCTCGAGGTCGTACCGCTGGTGCTGGTGGGATTCGATGCGATGGACGACCTGCGGCGCTCTCACCAGACGCAGTGGGTCCGGCAGTACAAGTGGCCGATCTACTACTTCGTCGCGGTCGCCTTCTGGAACATGATCGGGGCGGGACTGTTCGGCTTCATGATCAATCCACCGATCGCCCTGTACTACATGCAGGGCCTCAACACAACGCCGCTGCACGGACACGCCGCGCTGTTCGGCGTGTACGGCATGCTCGGCATCGGCCTGATGCTCGTCTGCCTGCGGGCGTTGATTCCTGGCCGGGAATGGAAGGACGGCCTGCTCAAGTTTTCGTTCTGGTCCCTGAACGGCGGCCTGATGATGATGTGCGTGCTGAGCCTATTGCCGGTCGGCCTGATGCAGACCTGGGCCTCCGTCGACCACGGCTACTGGTATGCCCGCAGCCCCGAGTTCATGCAGACGGACGTCATGCAGACCTTGCGGTGGCTGCGCGTGCCGGGGGATACCGTGTTCTTCGTGGGCGCCGTAGCGCTGGTGCTGTTCGTGGCGGGCCTCAAGACCGGCCACTCGTTTCGAAAGTCGACGGGAGCGCCATGAGCACCCGCGACAGTGACCTATGGCTCAATCATGCTGCGGGCCGCGAGCAAATCAGTTCCCTGCAATCGGGTTCATAAGTCGGTGCATCACTGGGCGAGGGTTTGACAATGGATCTGCGAACAACTCCGCTTTTGAGCTATTCGCTATCTCTATTGTTCATGTTGGTCTTCGATTGCAGAGCATGGCCAGCGGACATTGAGACCGTGGCGATTGCCCACGACCACCAGGGATTCGTCCTGGTTCCCTCAGGTGACCGCTACGTTCCGTGGGGCCACAACTACGGTTCAGTCGACATCTTGGAACGTCTGGCCACGAATCCTGCCAGGGTCGAGCAGGATTCTTCCGAGATGAAGGCTGCTGGAACGACCGTTGCTCGGATTCACCCCGAGCTGCCAGCAATCCTGACCGCGCCAGACGCGGCCGACCCACAAGCACTCAACCAACTCAGAAAGCTCCTCACGATTGCCGAAAGCACGGGGATCCATCTCAAGATTACCGGGCTGGCCTGCTACAAGATCAAGAATCGCCTTGCCTGGTATGATTCAATGGATGAGCAGGATCGCTGGAAGACGCAGGCATTTTTTTGGGAGACCATCGCCCAGACCTGTGCTGAGAGTCCCGCCGTTTTTGCGTATGACCTGATCAATGAACCGGCCGCCGTCGGTAAACCTGCCGATGGGTGGTACACAGGCCGGATGGGCGATTTCGAATTCTGTCAGCGGCTGAGCCTGAATCCGGGCAATCGCTCGGGTGACGATGTTTTTCGCGAGTGGACGACGCGGATGGTGGCCTCCATCCGCAAGCACGACGAAACGCACCTGGTCACGATGGGAATGCTACCGTTTCCGGGCGCTTATCGGGCTGCAGCGGAACAGTTGGATTTTGTGTCGCCGCATTTGTACCCCAAGTCAGGCAAAGTGGATGACGAGGTTGAACTGTTGCAAAAGTTCGACTGGGGCAAGCCGATTGTCATTGGCGAAACTTTTCCCTTGAGCTGCGGCGTCGACGACGAACGAGCATTCCTTCTCAAGAGCCGCGCGTTCGCGCACGGCTGGATCGGGCACTGGCCGGATGAGTCACCTGCGGAATTAGCCGAATTGAAAGAGAGCGGGAACGCCACAATCCAGAATGTCATCTGGCTCTCGTGGGTGGACCTGTTCAAAGAGATCGGACCGCGGATGCTCGGTGACATAGCCGACTAACAACGATCGCCTGAGCACATGGACGACGCGCCGCGGTGCACCACACCGACAGCAATTGCAGACCCGCAAAGTCGCTTCGGTCACATCGTCCGAGCTCTTCTGTTTGAGACGGACCGAAATCGAAGAATTACACGATTCGAGTCACGGCGAATGAGCGCTTGTGCCGGAGTGTAACCGTTCACACCGGAGTGACTTCGTCGCGGAATTGAACTTCCCGAAATCTGCGATTTCAGCGACATCTCCGGCATGTCGCCCGAACCGCTGATGTCAGAAGAATTCATCGCTCGGCAGTCACCGGAGGCGCAGGCCATCGTCTGCATTTTGCTGGCGAAGTTCAGCAGCCGCCGTCACTACTGGGCGGGGTGTGAACGGTTACTGCCGGAGTCAAGCAGTCGCGAAGCCTATTCGAACTGCGCAACCGCTGGCTGGAAGTGCGGCGGCATCAACCAACGCATTCTGTGCCAATACCATTCCAGGCAGTTCTGCAAGCAGCGGCGCTCAAGCGACTTGCGAATGCGACCGCCTGAATTTTGGGCCAAGAGGTCGCGCGCTCGCGAAATCTGCAGATTTCGCGCGCTGCCAGTTCACGCTACAGCAATGAACATCTAATAAACAGAAACGCCACACGCGACGTAATCGCGTGTGGCATTAGGAGTTAGTCGGGGTGACAGGATTTGAACCTGCGACCTCTTGGTCCCGAACCAAGCGCTCTAGCCAGGCTGAGCCACACCCCGGGGTTGCTGCAGCCGGAGGGCCGGCCGAAGCGGGCTGCATTCTAGCAGTCGTCGGAAACCGGTCAACGCCGTTCGCTCGCGCCTCTGAAAACGGTTGCATCGCGAGACCGAATCGATCCGGACACGGTCGATCCCCATCACGGCCGACCTCGACTGGACTCCTGCCCGTGACGAAAGGTTCACGCGCCACCGATGTCCAATTCCAGGATCTGGTAGCGTGCTCGACCGATCGGGGCGCCGCCGTTGTGGAATTCGACCCCGGCATGCGCGTAACCATTCACCGCCCGGTGAGTGTGTCCGAAATAGACGTGCTGCAGGCCGGTTTCCGGGCCATGGCCGATGTTTTCGAGGTAACTCAAAATCCGCCTCGCCACGATCCGCTTGGGGTAGACCGCCCGCGGCAGCACGGCGTGGACGTGGGTGTTCACGATCAGGTCGTACGCCCGGTGATGCGCCGCTCCGCGCGGTTCATGGCAGAACTTCAACCGACGCTGCTCCAGCAATTGCGCCGTCATCTTGCGATCGGCGACATCGCCGTGCAGAAACATCACGTTTCCCTGCCGCAGAAAAAATCTTTCCCATTCAAAGTTCGGCAATTCCTGCGCGAGCCGCGGCAATTGCTCGATCAATCCCGGGTGGTAATCGTGATTGCCCAGCAAAAAATGCATCCGGCAGTGGGGAACACTTGCGGACAGGTCGCGCAGCCAGGCGACGGCTGCGTCCACCGTGTGATTTCCCGACGGCAATGTCGACCACTTGAAGTCGAAGATGTCCCCGCCGAGGACGCACAGCTGAGACCGTTCTGCGGTCCGACGGATCGCGTCGAGGTGACGCGCACCGCGCGAGCGGTTGGCGAACAGGTGCAGGTCTGAGACGAAGCAGGCCTTCGACATGCCAAGCCGCGGTCGCGTCTAAACAACTGGGGAGTTCGAATCCGAGTATACGAGCGCGCCGACAGCCCGACGAGCGTCTATTTCCGCAAATCACGTTCGCTGCTCGTGTCGCGTCACGACTAAAAAGTGGGGTTGGGTGCCACTGGCTTCGCCAGTGCATGTTACGTTGGACGCGGCATTTAAATCGCACTGGCAGAGCCAGTGGCACCCTAAGTCGGAGCGGTGACGCTGAACTAGGGGGCGATGCTTTGCGCCTGGCGATGTGCCTCGGCAACGATCAGGTCCTCAACATTATCGGCCCACGCCGACGGCAGCCCGTAGTACAACATGGCGCCGCCCCCTTCGTATCCCCCCTCCTGCAGCACGCGTGCTGAAGGGATATAGGCCATGACGTCGTTCGCGTAACCGGCAACCCAGGTCGAGTCGACGCCCAGTTCCGTCTTGAGACGCAACGAAAAGTCGACGACGACCTCGCCGCCCAGCGTGACCCACAGCGGACCATTTCCCAGTTTCCAGCTCTGCACCGGGTACGGGTAAGTCGCAGCGACGCTGCCGCTCGATTCGATCTGCTTGAGGAGCATGCCGGCGCGCACACGTTCGTAGCGATTCTCCGATCCGAGCGTCTGCTGCAGCTGTTCGGTGGTGGGAATCGCCGCGAAGCCGACGTCGATCTCGGAGTAAGCAGTCTGGAGTTCTCCGGAAATCGGGTGCATGGCGCCGTCGAGCACGTCGGAGACGGCCTTAGCCAGCTGGCGGCCGTACTTTTCGGCGAGTTCGACCTTGCGGCGCGGCAGCGGGTTCTGATCGGCGCCGCACCCGGCCCAGAACATCGCCTGCGTGCCCGGATACTGCTCTTCGACGGCCAGCATGGCAAAGCCCGGGTGATCTCCGGTCCACTGATAGAGGTCCAGCACCGTCGCATGGCAGGCGTATCCGAACAGCACGGCTTTGAGCTTGTCGCCCGCGCGGACCGACAGCACCGGGACATCGTGATCGACCGGGCCGTTCAGCAGGCCCTGCTCGCGAAGCATCGGCACGTCCGGCTCACGATTGGTGCGGCGGTTGACGGCATAGGTCGCAGTCCCGCAGGCCCACGAGAGGCGGGCAGGTTCCAGATCAGCGACCGCCTCCCCCACGATGCGGACGACGTCGTCGATCAGTTTCGCGGTGTAGGCATCGATCTTGTGCCCTTCAGCCTCGTCGAGCTCGAACATCGACCGCAGGTTGCTGCCAACCACGGGGCCGGTGTGCGTGTGCGAGCAGAACAGCGCGATATTCGACCTCGGGATGCCGTACTTCTGTTCAACTCCGTCGCGAATGGCAAGCGACGTCGGGCGGTCGAGTCCCACGAGGTCGAGCGTGACTGCGGCAATCCGGTGCCCGGCCGGGTCGTCGATCACGATGGCCTTGGCCCACAGGTCGGTCAGCTTGCCGTCGGCGCCGTGATCGCGCGACGCATAGCCGGACATCCACATCGTCTCCGCGGGAGTGATGTTCGCCCGCGCGACGCCCGCCTGCCATTCTGCGGCAGAAACAGGGCCGGAGAGCAGCGAGACGAGGAATGAGAGGCAGGCCAAACGGACGAGGGCAGACATCAGCAATGCTCCCACAGGGCTTCGCATAGGCATGACAGAGACGACACTCGCATCGTGTCCCGTGTTGATTGTGATGTCAACACGAGGGGGGTAGGCTGGCGCCAGGAGCGCATCTCCGGACGCGCCATCGTCATTCAGCGACAACGAAACCCATGCATTCCTGCGAACTGCCGTCGTCCCGAATCCTTCTGGCGATCGGAATTGCCGTCGTGCTTGCCGGCGGCGCCTGCTTGACTGCCTCGGCCGACGACCGGCCTGAATACCTGATCGGTTACATGGGAGTCGGCGACGACGGACGCGGCGTCGCGCACGTGCTCGGATTCATCAAGCCGGACGGCACGGACGAACGGTACCCCGACTTCGGCCAGGCGAACCAGCGGAGCTGGGTGTTTGGTCCGATATTTTCGGACGGACGCCGGATTGTCCTGACGAGCCTGGAAGACACCGACGTCAAGAGCGTGCGTGCGGGGAAGGTCATCTCGCACGACTGGATTTACGACATCGAATCCGGCGAACTGCAGCCCGCACTCCTGCATGACCGGCAGGCGCAGCAGCTTCGACCCTACGCGCTGCTGCCGGGCGAGGAGCGCATCATCGAGACGGCGTACATCGGCAACGAAGAACGCATCTTCATCAAGGACCTGGATGGCCGGAACGCCCGGGAGTTGACCGCTGCCGGAGGCGGCTTTCACTATGCCCTGGAGCTAAGCCATGACGGTGCGCGGCTGACGTGCCATGTCACCGGCGGCGCGGCGGCGTTCTACAACCCCGGCATGTATTCGATCAACGTGTTCGCGGTGGAATCAGGCGAGCGAACGCTGGTGGCCGGCGCGCCCGGCCACCTGATGTTCGGGCCGCGCTGGTCGCCCGACGACCAATGGCTGGCCTACCTCGACTGCCGCGCGCTGGAAGACCCCGCTCACTTCCGTGCCGACCTCGCCGTCGGCCGCGCCGACGGTTCGGAACATCGCGTTGTCACCGAAGGGCAACCGCACTGGTTCGGCACGCCGTTCGGATCAAACATGACCGAATGGTCGCCGGACGGGCAGACGATCACGTTCACAAGACTGCAGGCAAACTCCAGGTCCGACATGAGCGAGGGAGGCTCACAACTCTGTCTGCTGAATCCGCAGACCGGCTCCGTGACCGAGCTGACTTCAGCGCAGGAAGGAGTCTGGGACTACCGCGCGGCATGGTCGCCGGACGGAGACCGCATCCTGTTTACCCGTGCCCGACTCAATGCCCCGCGTGAACTGTGGATCATGCACGCCGACGGTTCCCATCCACAGCGGTTGACCGACGGCTTTGAGCACAAGGGGGCCGACTTCGCCCGCTGGCTGCGAGTGACGGACAGCGAGCGGTGAGCGGTCGCCGATCAACGATCAACCCGATGGGATCTCAGGTTTCGAATTTCGGACTTCCGCATTGAGCCATTCGCACAACGACACGCCCGGTGCCGCCTCCGCCACCGTGGTGCGTCGGTGGGTGCTCGGCATCACCGCGCTGACGGCCGTCCTGCTGTATCTCGACCGCTTCTGCATGGCGTTTGCACAGCGGTATGTGAAAGAGGACCTCGGCCTCAGCGATGCGCAAATCGACACCTGCATGTCGGTGTTCTTTCTGTCATACGGGCTCGCTCAGGTCCCAGCGGGAGGACTGACCGACCGCTTCGGCTCGCGGGCCATGCTGACGATCTACATTCTGGCCTGGTCATTCTTTACTGCGTCGATGGGGTGGGTCGGCGGCTTTGTCGGCCTCGTGGCCGTGCGACTCGCGGCCGGCGTCAGCCAGGCGGGCGCGTACCCGACCGGGGCGCGGGTGGTCGGACAGTGGGCGCCGCTCTCGCAGCGGGGGGCCGCGAACAGTCTCATCGCCCTCGGGGGACGCGTCGGCGGCGCGCTTGCGCCGCCGCTGACCGCTGCGCTGATCGTGGCTTTCGTGCCGCTCACTGTCAGCCCGCTGCTGACGCAGTCTGATCTGCTCGATGCGAACACGCTGAGCGGACAACTGGTCGCGGCGACCGATCCATCGCTCAATCCAGACCTCGCAACCGATCAACGTGCGCGGGCCGAACTCATCTACTCGGTGCGTACACAGTTCGAGACTCAAGACGGCTGGTCCGCGATTGCACGAATGGCCGAGGCGTCCGACGAATCAACTACGGCCGCAGGTCGCGACGCGCTTGTCGCGCAATTGAATCGCTTCATCGACGGCGCACTCCTGACGCGTATCGAACTGCTGGAACAGGTCAAGCTGGAGAATGAAGCGAAGCCGCTGATCGTACGGCGCGACTCGCTCTCCGATGCCGAGCGTCAGCGGTTGAACCGCCTGATCCTCGAAGCCGTGTTTCCCGCATCGATCCGGAAGCTGTACGTCCACGGCTGGCGTCCGGTGATGTTCTGGTACGGCCTGGCCGGCGTTCTGGTCGCGGCCTGGTTCTTCTGGCAGGTGCGGGACCGTCCGAATCAACATCCGCGCGTCAATGCCGCGGAGCTGGAATTGCTGGCGGGCAGCGGCGCGCCTGCGACCACGGCGACGGCCGAAAGCATCCCCATCGGCGCGATCCTGGCGAGCCGCAGCCTGTGGCTGCTCAGCATTGCGGCCTGCGGCACGACGTTCGGGTGGACGTTCCTCGTTTCGCTGCTGGACCGCTACCTCGACACGGTGCACGGCGTGCCATTCATCGAACGGGGTTGGATGCAATCGATCCCGCTGTTTGTCGGCTGGGTCGGCATGGCAGCCGGCGGCTGGTGGACGGATTGGTTGACCCGTCGGCGAGGCATCAAGATCGGCCGCGCAGTGCCGTTTGCGTTCAGTCGCTTCGTCGCCATGGCGGCCTTCCTCCTCATGCTGCTGCACCCCAGCCCGTGGGTGTGCATTGTGTTGTTGTCCGCCGTGGCGTTCGGGACCGATCTGGGTTCACCCGCGATCTGGTCAATTTGCCAGGATGTCGGCGGCCGCTCCGTCGCCACGGTTCTGGGCTGGGGCAACATGTGGGGCAACATCGGCGGGTTCGCAGCGCCGATGCTGCTGGGGTGGGTCTCGCGGCAATGGAACTGGGATGTCACATTCGTGCTGTGCGCGTTGTCGTTCTGGATCGCCGGCACGGCCGCACTGTTTGTCGATGCGACGCAGCCGGTCACGAGTCGGGGCTGAATTCGCTGCCGTGACGGTGTGGCACGCCCATCCCGTTGGTTTGGGCGTGCCACCCAGCCGCGAGGAGCGCAAGTCCAGACGGCTGAAGAACTATGGGGCTGCCCTTGTCATCGATCTCCCGTTGGGCGACATCGATTTCGGGGTTTGACAGGCTCCCGATTCCGGCTAGAATTCATCCAGCTTTCCGCTCCATTGTCCTGCCCTGCGGCGGGCGCCTCGAGTGGAGATCCTGCACGACCGGTCGGTCGCCGCACAGCGGCGAGTTGGCAAGAACCCGGTCTTTCACCTGCTGAACAGTACACAGCGGCGATCAGGACTCCGGTTTTCCCCGCCGATCGCAATGTCGGTTGGCGCCTGCACAAGTCTGCTGGGAGTGGTACCTATGTTTGGCTTTGGCACGCCCGAAATGCTGCTCTTCGCAGCTATCATCCTGCTCCTGTTTGCGAACCGCATTCCGGCCGCCATGCGGTCGATCGGGTCGGGACTGCACGAGTTCAAGAAGGGACTCAACTCTTCGGAGTCCGATGAACTGGCCGGTTCGAGGTAATCGTTCTCCCGCCGCATGCACGTCCTTGAGGAACTGACAATGGGGTTTGGCATCGGTCCGCCGGAAATGCTGCTGTTTGGAATGATCGCGCTGCTGCTGTTCGGCAAGCGCCTGCCGGAAACGGCCCGCAGCCTGGGAAAAGGGCTGACGGAGTTCAAGAAAGGAATGCGGGGCATCGAGGACGATTTCCGCAGCGCCTGACGACATGTGGGTTGCGTTCCAGCGATGCGTTGCCGTGAGCGGCACCGCCTCTGGAAACGTCTGAAGCCAGGAAAGAGGAGCTGACTATGGGATTTGGAATCGGTCCGCCGGAAATGCTGCTGTTTGGAATGATCGCGCTGCTGCTGTTCGGCAAGCGGCTGCCGGAAGTGGCCCGCAGCCTCGGGAAGGGTCTGACGGAGTTCAAGAAGGGGATGCGCGGCGTCGAAGACGACTTCAAGTCGGCGTATCGCGATGCCGACCGCGAGCCGGCCCCGCGCCGCCCTGATCCAATGGCAGAGGCGGACCGGGAACTGCGCGCACCCAAGTTCGAGCCGCCCACCTC
>JAEUIG010000438.1 GCA_016795125.1 Planctomycetaceae bacterium
ACTCTGCCTGCTGGCCGGCGGCGGTCTCGGACTCTACGAAACCCGGGCCGCCGCAGAGTCCAGGGTGTTTCGCCGGTACGTTCCGGACGACGAACAACGCCTGCCGATCGCTACGCTGGAACTCGACGGGCTGATCGGGTCCGGAGAACAACTGCTGCAGTCGCGGTCCGACGACGCGGAGCTGCACGCGGCGGTCGCGCGCCTCCATTACTATCGGTTCCGTCTGCAGGCGGCGGAGACGCTCGACCTCGTTGCACCCCAGCGCTGGTCCGAAGCCACGCGATGGGAGCGCACCAGTCCACAGGCGATGTTCGGCACGCTCGCTCGATACGCGCAGATCGGCGATGCCACAGCGCTCGCGCGCTTCCAAGCCGCGCCGGCCGTCGTTGAAGACCTGCAGCCGATGTCCGAGCATATCCGCGCCGCGCGGCGCGCCTGCCCCATCCTCCCCTTTTGCGGCCTGTTCGAGGCGCTGGCCGACCAACTCGACGGCGGCGATCCGTCGCTCCCCCTGCGCCGTGAGGCGGCGCTCTCGCCGGCGCGGACAAGGCTCCTGCACTCGCTCGCCCTCTCGGCCGAGATGATCCGCGACGACGAACTGTTTGCAGCGGCCCTCGCCCGGTGCATCGCCCTCGATCCCGCCAGAACGCTTGACTACGTCGCCACGGCCCGCAAGCGCCTGTCAGAGCCGGTCATCGTGGAACAGCTGCTTTCGGCCTCTCCCGGACCGCTCCTCGACTTTGCAGAAACAGCGCTCTCGCCCGCCGGACGCGCAAAGGCAATCGAGCGAGCGTTCGTCATCACCTCCAATCCTGCGATTCCTGAAGCCGAGCGCATCTACGCTTTGGGTCGCCTCACGTTGCTCGCCGGCGACTTTGGCCTCGCCGCAACCCAACTCGCTGCGGCCGTTGCCGCCGCGCCTGAAGATCCGGAACGGCGCTGGCACTACGCCCGCGCGCTGCATTCCGACGGACAGGTCGCGGAAGCCCGCCGTCAACTGCAGAGCGCGCGACAACTCGCGCCCCGGAACCGTTCGCTCAACTCACGCATCGACGAACTCGAACGCACGCTTGAAAACGAAGAACTGAACTCAGATCAACGCTGATGCAACGGATTCGCACAGTTTGATCTGTGTGCGTACGCCTGCGACTGACGGAATTCGCTGCCGTTCCGTGCTCGCATTCTCGCGCTCCCCCGGGGAATTCGATGGCTCCGGCTGTCATTTTTCGTGGCAATCCCGGCATATTCGAGATGCGTTCAACACGGTGTCACTCGTGACCGGTCAGCGCGAATGCGCGCAATCCGCATCGCTGGGAATTCGCTTCCTGGCGTCGCGCGCGCCGCATTTTGCAACACCGGATTCCGGATCATGAAACTTGGTTGAAGTTCGCGATCCCAATGATTGACTCACTCGGACCGGCACCCTAGTCTACACCCGCAGGCATGGAAGCAAGGCCCGCAGGGCGGTGGGTTCCTTCCGAGTCGCTCCATATTTCGTCGTGCTACGTCGACGATGGGCGCAGCAGGATCGGATCGATAACCCAGAGTTTCATGGCCCACCGCAACAGGACGGAATCTGGATCGCAGTGCGCGCCCGATCGCGTGCTGCGGACGATGTGGTCCGGCACGCCGGACCAGCGGAAGTGCGTTGCGGATCACTTGTGCGTTACGGGTTTGCGGCCAGGCGGGAGCGCGATTTGCTCAACTTTGCAGGTCAGACGGCGTGGCGGGCAGCATTGCTCGCGCGACCATCTCCGCATTGCGGGGAACCTCGCGGGATTCGGCGTCGAGCCGGATCGCGTTGCTGATCGGCGAAGGATTCGCCTCAATTCGTCTGCGGGCAAAACCAGACGTATACGCTGCACTCCATGATCGGCATTTCCGCACTCGAAACACGCACGTGGCCCGCTGAGGCTGCGCGCCGCCGACGTACGTCGGCCGCCTGCAAATCGCGCACTGCCGCCCGGCAATTCGCCGACCGCGGGTCGACTGCGCCGGTTGCTCCGGTCGGTTCCCATTGGGCAACGGCGAACTCTCACGGACGCGCCGGCACGTCGTTGACCATGGATGCCGGACTGAAATAGCGTGACAGGGTGAAAATCCCGCACACCCCCCTTCCATGCGGGTACACTGGGAACGCCAAGGATGGTCAACCAGAAGACAGGCAAAGAGTTACGATGAACCGGGTGTGTCACCCAAGGGGACGGAGTGCGCTCGGAACACATGCCATCTGCACTCTGCGAAACGCGGTCTGAACCATAATTCGCTGGCTGCTTCCCATGCCTTTGCTGGACATCGAAACCTGGCAATATCCGCCCGATCTGCTGAGCACGGCAGTCGACGCCGACGCTGCGCCCCCCCGGGAATGGTGGGCCGCACAGACGCGCTCCCGGCAGGAGAAGCAGCTCATGCGCAAGCTGCTGGCGCGCGACATCCCCTTTTACTGTCCCATCGCCCCGCATCAGTACCGTTCGCCCGCAGGACGTGCGCGCACCAGCTACCTGCCGCTGTTCTCCAACTATGTCTTCGTCGCCGGAGACGAACAGGCGCGGTATCAGGCGCTGACCACCGGTTGCGTCGCCAACTGCCTCCCCGCGCCGAATCCGGAACAACTGGTCCGGCAACTGCATGCCATTTCCGTTGCGATCGCCGCCGGTGCGCCGCTGCAGGCCGAGTCCCGGATTCCCGTCGGCACGCCCGTACGGGTGCGGAGCGGAGCGTTTGTCGGAGTCGAAGGCGTCGTCGCACAACGTCGCGGCAAGCTGCGGCTGTATCTGAACGTCGATTTCATTCAGCGAGGCGCGTCGCTGTCCGTTTTTGACTGGGAAGTGGAGCGGCTGTAGGGCGACCATGGAAACCCTCGAACGCGATTCGCGAATCTTCGTCACCGGCCACCGGGGCCTCGTCGGCTCGGCGCTCGTACGGGCGCTGCAGGGCGACGGCTACACCCGCGTGTTGACGGCCACGCGCTCCGAGGTCGACCTGCGCGACCAGCGGCAGGTCGACGACTGGTTCGCCAGCGAACG
>JAEUIG010000446.1 GCA_016795125.1 Planctomycetaceae bacterium
CGTTCGCTGAAGGCCACCAAGGAAAAGGAGCTTGTCGTCGCCCAGTCGCAACTGAAAGCCGCGCAGAACCTGCTCGAATACTTTCAGCGGATGTACCGCAAAGGCTTCGCGAGCGCGCTGGAGGTTGCCAGCCACGAAGATTCGGTCCGTCACGCCGAACTGGATGTGAACGTCAAGCAGACGGAACTGGACTCGCTGGAGCGGTTCACCAAGCCGAAGACGGTGCAGGAACTGGAAAGCAAGCTGAAGACGGCCGAGGCGCATCTTTCGGCCGATACCGCGACCGTGGAACTGGAGAAGGCCCGCCTGCAGCGTGCCGAGGAGCAGTTGGCCTACGGCGTGGTTCGCGCCGAAGTGGCGGGTCTGGTGATGTTCCCCTCCGTTCCGGAGTGGCGAGATGAACCGGACATCAAGGAAGGCGCCACCGTGTATGAGGATCAGGTCCTGCTGGTCATGCCGGACCTTCAGCAGATGCAGGCCAAGGTGGGCGTCCACGAGTCCAAAGTCGACCGCGTCACGCGCGGCATGCCGGCGCGCATGAAATTGAAGGACAAGGAGATCGACGGCGAAGTTCTGACCATCGCCACGATGACCCGTCCCACCGGCTGGTGGAACGGCAACATGGTCAAGTACGACACCGTCATCAAGTTCGATGCCCAGGCCGGGCTGAAGCCGGGCATGACGGCGGCCGTCGAAATCTTTCTGGCTCAGTTCCACGACGTGCTGCGGGTTCCGGTGGCGGCGGTCGTCGAACAGGACGGCGAGTTCTGGTGCTGGGTCGATTCCGGCAAGAAACCGGTCAAGCGGTCGCTCAAGCTGGGCGACACCAACGACCAGTTCATCGTCGTGGAGTCGGGACTGTCGGAGGGGGAACGGGTGGTGCTGAATCCGCTGGACCTGCTCGACGAAGCGCAGCGCGCCGCCCTGCAGCCGTCGGACGACGACGCGCCGGACGACAAGCACAAGGCGCCAGCGGTTCCTCCAGCGACGCAGTCCGCCGGTTGATCGGCTCCCGGTGAGGATTGAATCGTGCTCGCTGCCTGGTGTGACGCCCTGAAGCTCGGGGTCAAGAGCCTGCTGCTGCACAAGCTCCGTGCGGGCCTGGCCGCGCTCGGCATCTTCATCGGCACGACGGCCGTCATCTGGCTGGTCGCGATCGGCGAAGGCGTCAGTTTCCAGGCGCAGCAG
This sequence comes from Planctomycetaceae bacterium, assembly GCA_016795125.1. GTDB lineage: Bacteria > Planctomycetota > Planctomycetia > Planctomycetales > Planctomycetaceae > JAEUIG01. Next base: position 1,189 of record JAEUIG010000446.1, read on the forward strand.
CAGATCGCCGATCTCGGAGCGACGAACATCATCCTCCGCAGCGTCGTGCCGCGCAACCGCATCGTCGATCCGGAGAACGAGCGGGTGAAGCGCTACGGCCTGCTTCGCGCCGACTACGAGCGCATGCTCACCAATGTGCCGACCGTGGTGCAGGCGGTGCCGATGCGCGAACTGAAGCGCGATCTGCGGGTCGGGGACCGCGTTTCCAGCGCTGTCCTCGTGGGATGCACCGACGATTATCGGCTGCTGAACCACTTGTCGATGGCCCGCGGCCGCGCTTTCAACTCCCGCGATGAAGAGCAGAATGTCGTCATCCTGGCGGACGGCACCGCCAGCCAGTTGTTCCCGTTCCAGGATCCGATCGGCAAGTCGGTCAGTATCGACAACGACGTTTACACCGTGATCGGCCAGACCGCCGCGCGGACGGCGTCGGCGGCCGTCGGCGGCAGCATGCAGTCGCGGGAGTACAATTCCGATGCTTACATTCCGCTGTCGACGCTGCAATTGCGCATCGGCGATTTCGTGATGCAGCGCAAGCCCGGGAACTACACGGGCGAGGTCGTCGAACTGTCGCAGATCACGCTGACGGTCCGCGACATCGCCGACGTGGACGTGACCGCGCGGATCGTCGAATCGCTGCTGGACAAGTACCACGAACAGGATGACTACGCCGTCGTCGTGCCGGTGGAACTGCTGCGGCAGGCGGAGCGGACGCGGGCGCTCTTTAACGCGCTGCTGGTGGTCATCGCCGGGATTTCGCTGGTCGTGGGCGGGATCGGCATCATGAACATCATGCTGGCGACCGTGACCGAGCGGACGCGCGAGATCGGCATCCGCCGCGCGATGGGCGCCACCCGGTCGAAAATCGTCCAGCAGTTCATCATGGAATCGATCGTGCTGACGTCGCTCGGGGGCTGCCTGGGGGCGCTGTGCGGCCTGTTGTGCGGCCCGCTGTTCCGGTTGGTCCGCCGACTCCTGGCGGCGCTTTCGCCGGAGAGCGTGCCGGAGATTCTCGAGAGCCTGGAACCGCGGATCGCGCCCTGGTCGGTCGTGTTGGCGCTCGTCATCGCCATCGGCGTCGGCCTGCTGTTCGGAGTCTACCCGGCGCGACAGGCATCACGACTCGATCCGATCGAAGCACTGCGGCATGAGTGAGGGCGACCGTATCCGGGAGGGCGAGGCTCCTGCCGAGCCGCGCTGCAGGGTGGACGCTGTTGGTCGTTCGGCTCGGCAGGAGCCTCGCCCTCCCATGGCACGACCCTGTGGCCTTGACTCAGCCGCGACACTGGTTGTCAGATGGTGTCGCGCGTCCATTCAAACTGGGACATCACCATGAGCCACCGCTTTCCGGAATTCACTGCCTCAGGGACGCCGCGCGAACTGGGCCGAGAGATCGGCGAGCAGCTCGGGGAACTGATCCGCGGCTTCTGCACGAGCGCGTTGGAGCAGGTGAACCGGACGATGAAGGTCTCGCGGGCAAATGCAGACCGCGTCATCCACACGTCGCTTCCGCTGGCTGAGGCCTACGCCCCTGACATGGTTGAGGAGCTGCGCGGCACGGCGGAGGCGGCCCGCGTGTCGCTCGAAGACATGCTGCTGCTGCAGGTTCGCAACCAGTTGCAGGCGGACGACGCCGGCTGCACGTCGTTCTCGCTCTGGGGTGAAAGCGGCCGCATCGTCGCGCAGAACTGGGACAACGATCCCCTGCTCGATCCCCTGACGGTCGTGCTCACGCGGCGTCCGCAGGGGAAACCGGCACTGACGACGGTGACGCAGGCCGGCTTGATCGCCTACATCGGTTTCAATGAAGCGGGGATCGGGCTGTGCCTCAACACGCTGCCGGCGCCGAGCCGGACGCGCGGCGTGCCGCATTACTTCACGGTCCGCGGCATCTACGAAAGCGATTCGCTCGAGGGAGCCGTGGCGGCCGTGCGCCGCGCCGAGCGGGCGATTCCCGCAAACATCATGCTGACGACGCCGCAGGGACCGGCCGACCTGGAGGTCACGATCGACGACGTCCGCGTCCTCACCGACATGAATCGCAAGCAGGTGACGCATGCCAACCATTGCCGGCATCCCGAGCTGCTGGCCATCAACGACCAGTTTCCGGAATTGATTGGTTCGCGCGGCCGACAGGCGCGGATTGACCTGCTGCTGACGGACGACGGCGGGCACGATGAGATCCCGCGGGCCATGGAGGCGCTGCGCGACCACGACGGCCATCCGCGCTCGATCTGCCGGCATCCCAACGACGATCCGGCGCACGGCCACTGGTGCACGGTCATCTCGGCCATCATCGAGCCTGCGGCCCGCCGCATGTTCCTCACGCGCGGCACGCCGTGCGACCGGGCGTACGAGGTGTATGAGATGCGGTAGGGGCAAAGGGGCAGAGGGACAAAGGAGCAGAGGGAACAGGGCTGTAAAAGGTCTGACTTCCGACCTCTGTTCTCACTCGCCCTGGCGCTCGGTGCTCAGCCGGCATGCTCCGGTGACGGCGCCCGACGCGTACGCCGGCAGCACCCAGAAGTTGCCGTCGACCGGGATCGACACCTGGACCTGCACCTCGGTCGTCGCGCTCGTGATCGTCGCCGGAGTGGTGGTGACCGACGCGTCGATGATTCCCCCGGCGGCCAGAACGCCGTTGACCTGCGTTTCCACGTCGGCTGCGGTCGCGCCGATGATGATCCCTTCGCGGGCGCCTTCGTAGGCCGCCACGCTGGCGAGATGCTTGAGCATGTTCAGCCGCGAGAACTCGAACGCGCCGAACACCACCAGGAACAGCACCGGCAGCACCATCGCAAGTTCGACGGTCGTCGCGCCGCTGCGCGCGTCCCGGAATGCGGCTCGATCGTTCTGACTGGTGCTGCGATGCATGAGATCAATACTCCGACATCACGATGGAACTGCCGGTCATCGTCGTGCCGCCATAGAACCAGACCGGGATCACGGCGTTGGACGCGCACGGGGCGGACACGCGAATCTCGATCGGTTCGCCGGCGGCGATTGTGCCAAAGTCCGCTGGGAGCACCTCGACTGTTGCACCATCCACGCTGCGCTCGGCCAGGACTTCCTGGCAGCGTGCGATCACGTCGGCATCGGTCGCCGAGGACTGAAACACGACGCGGCTGCCCTCGTAAGCGGCGACCGTCAGCGACTCCTTCAGAAAGATCATCGTGCACGCCTCGATGCTGGCGAACACGACCAGCACCAGCACCGGGAGACAGACGGCGAACTCCGCCGCCGCCACTCCGCGTCGCTTTTGGTCACGCACTGCAGGTCGGGGCGTCATTGGTCACCTCGCGTACTGCTGTCGGCGCCTGCAGGAGCCGCGCGATGCCTGGCAATCTCCGAGAGGAGCGAGTTGAGATCGTCTTCGGTTTCCCGCCAGAAGTCGCCGTCGCGGAACTTGATCGGGCCGGAGGCACGATTCTCCACCAGATCCCGGATGTGGCGGCGGAAGCGGACGTACGGACCGGCGAAACGGTTCGTCAGCTTGATCGTGTCCAGCACGAACACCGGCAGCAGCGCAATCAACGCCACCAGGAACGGCCCGAATTCCGCGAACATCTCGCCAAACTGCTCCGACAGCGGCACTGTTGGATGCGTGAACCACCGCAGCGTGACGCCAATCGCCGTTCCCACGGTCAGGAACGCGAGCCAGTGCAGCAGGATCCGCTTGACGATGTCTCCCTGCAGTCGGCGATCGACGAACAGCCGGGACCGGTCGTGCACCTGAGTATGGACGGTCGACATCGGGGGGCTCCCTTGGAACTTCCGGCCGGAGTCAATCAGTCGGTCAGCAACACCGACATGGCGGCCAGCTTGCGGAACACGCTTTCGAGCGTTTCAGGATCGGGGGCATGGTGGAAGGTGCCTCCGCCGGCCGTCGCCAGGTCCTGCATTGCCTGCTGATTGGCGCCGTCGCCGAACGTTACGCTGTGCACCGTGATACCCTGCGATTTCGCGGTTGCCGCCTGTGGCACCGGGTCGGCGCCGGTGTAGTGCCCGTCCGTCAGCACGATCATCACCTTGCGGGCGTGCGGTCGCACAAGCGCCGTATTCGTCAGTACCGAGCGTCCCGTGATGACGCCGGCGTCGATGTCGGTGTTGCCGCCCCAGTTCGTGGTGTTCAACGTCGTCATGGCGTTCAGCGCGTTCGCCAGGTCGCTGCTCAGATTGGAATCGATGCGGGACTGAGGGCTGGTGAACGACGGGTTGCAGGGGAGCTTGTAGGTGCTGGCATAGGTGACGACGGCGAGATGCTCGGTCGAGCCGGAGTCTTCCAGCACTTCGACGAAGGCCCCGACGGCATTCGACAGGGCCCGCCATCGTGAGTGCACCGAAGGCACCTGGCAGAATCGCGGATCGGAGGTCGACATCGCGGCGCTCGTTTCCCAGGTATACAGCTTCATCGAACTGGAGCGGTCCAGCACGAGGCAGATGTCGACATCGTCGAACGTCGCGGTGGCCGTCTTTGTGGGAGAGAACGTGGCGTTGGCGAACAGTCCGCCGGCGAACAGCGTGCGGGATTCGGCCGTCGCGTTGACGCGCGCCGCGTTTCGCTGAACGTTGTCGACCGTGAACACATACCGCGCGCCGGTCGACGGTTGAGTCGATCGGCCGAACTCCACGTCCGCATCGTCGACCACGAGTCCCTGGCCGCCGACCTTGTTGAGCAGCGCGAATTCCTGCGCGGCATCGATGGCGGCTGCCTGGTTGCCGGTCGAACTGTAGGTAGAACTCGCCGCCCGGGCGGCGGCGTCCGTCGAGACGCGCAGCTCGGTCCGCATCAGCGACATGTAAGCGACGTTGACCGAAAACAGGCAGATCACCAGCACGACCGGCAACAGGATCGCCATCAGCACCAGGACGGCGCCGTGTCGGGGTGAAAGTGGTTGCGTCGCGCGATATGCCTGCATGGCCCGCTGAGCCTGTCGCGGTGGCGTGGAAGAGACCTCGGTAACTGGTACCGTAGGTCGCTTCCATGCCGCGCGGCAGGAATCAGGCGGGAAACTCGCCCGATCGATACGATTCGCGATCGTGGTTCCGGCGCTTTCCGCACCTGCGCCCGCATCATCACAGGCGGATCGTCCCGCAGCATATTCCCAGTCAGTACAACACGATCGCCCGGCCGGGGACGCCGTGGCAGTCGCGGATCTTCAGCGGGGCGAACAGGAAGTACGCCGCGCTCCCTTCCGGCACGCTGCCGACATTGTGCAGGAACTCGACGCCCACCATCTCCCGCGATCCGAGCGCCCAATAGGTCATGGCGGCACGTCGCGGATCAACTCCACCGAGGTCCGGCGCATCCGTAGCGACGCAGCGGATTCCCTTGGAGTGCAGGTAGTTGATCGCCGCAGGACCGGGCGCCGTCCAGCCTTCGGTTTTGCCTTGCAGCGGATCGGTCCACAGGCCGGTGTCGTCCGGCTTCGAGCGGAGGTAGCGATCCAGATGACCCGTGTGAAACAGCACGACCTGTCCCGGCTGGAGTGCGCCATGGGCCTTCTCGTCGGCCTGGATGAATTCGGCCGTGATCTCCGGCGAGGCCGGCCACGCTTTCGCATCTGATGTTCCGATGAGCGGGCGGACGTCGATGATCCGCAGCGGACCGCAGGTCCAGTCGAGCGGAACCTGTTCGGCGGTCAGCGTGCTGTTGCCGCGTGCGCCGAACTTCTTCTCGTAATCGGACAGCCATCCGCGAACCTCAGGTGCGTATGCCGGCGCTTCATTGGGAGGAGGCAGCGCGAACGCCGGAGGCACCAGGTGGGCGCCGGCCATGGAGTCCATCAGGTGCGCATGATGCCACATGTCCAGGTAGTCGGAGTAGAGGAAGTCGACTTTCAGGTAAACCTGCCGATGCTGTCCGGCGACCGCGCCGGGATTCGTCACCGGCAATCGAGGCGACAGGACGGGCGTGAGATCGACAGCGCGCTTGTTGCGGCAGGCCTCGATCAGCCTGCCCGGCAGATCGCCGCCAACGATCGAGAATGCCCGCCCTTCGGCATACGGTCCGCCTTCATGTTTCGGACTGAGGTTGCAGTAGAACGCGCCGGTTGCCGGCAGCGCGCCGAGGTTGGTCGCCCCTTCCGTCCAGATCATGCCGTGGCGCAGCCCGGCGAAGTGCGTCGGTTCCGCGAGGTTCGGCAGCGGGCCCATGCTCGCGCTGTCCGTGCCGAGCGTCATCACGCCCCGCTTCGCGAGAAACTCCATGCATTCCGGATCGGGGTCGGGAAATCCGGGCGATTTGCGGTTGAGCGCGTCGGCAATAAACCGGCTGCCTTCGGGAAACGGGACGTAATAGTGGTCGGAGTAATCGCTGCGGAACAACACGACGTCGCCGAATCGGACCTGGCGGTGCGCTGTCTCAAACCGCTGTACGTACGCCGGCGTGACGAGCGGACTGACGCCGTTCGCCGCCTGGTCGAGCAGGTCGGTCACGTCCACAACGCACGCCTCGCCGCCGAACTGCCAGGCTTCGGTCTTGTCGGTCGTGGCCAGTCCGAGCGGACCGGACTTCTCGCGCTTCAGATCCGGCCGGGCCACCGAGTGCGGCGGGACGTCGAGCTGTGTGCCGGTGTTGCCGTCGATCAGCAGGGTATCGATGTTATAGACCGAGTCGGGGCCGATCGTCCGGGTGTGCGTGATCTGAAATCGCGGAAACGGGTGCGCGGGCCAGGTGCAGGGATACTCCGGCGCGATCAGCAGCGAATTGTCGACGAACTGCGATGCCGGTTCGTCGGCCGCGGATACAAACGGGACCAGCGCGGCGAGTGCGGCCGCCGGCAGCATGCGATGAAGTGCGCGTGTCATGAGGAGCTGCTCGCAAGCGTGTGCATCAAGGGAGAGGAGAGAGCGGCCAGAATACCCGGACCGCCTCCTGCGCTGCCAGTACGGAGACCGCGGAGCGCCTGTCGGCTGCGATGGTTCGCTGCGGCCATGATGGCACCCCGCAGGAACCGGGTTAACTGGATTGCGGCCGGGCGGTTCTTGCTGCATGCTCCGCTGCGGTGATTCACACAACCGGAGAGAACCATGACGCCGGAGCACAACTCCGATCAACGCGGATTCCTGGCGGCGCTGATTGGCGACGGCCGCCCGCTGCTGGCGTTGACTGGCGTTTCCCTGATCGGTTCCGGCCTGTTCGCGTTCTTTCTGGCAGCAACGCGGCACTTTCTCCCGCACGATGTCGCGTACCTGGGCATGACGGCACAGCAGTTGTGCGAGGCGCAGCAATGCCGCATCGTGCATTTCATGATGCACGACCGCGTTTCGTTCGGCGGGGCACTGGTGGGAGTCGGCGTGCTGTACCTGTGGCTGGTGGAATTCCCGCTCCAGGCGCGCGAGGCGTGGGCGTGGTGGACGCTGGCGATCAGCGGGTGCGTCGGCTTCGGCAGTTTTCTGATGTACCTCGGCTACGGCTATCTCGACACGTGGCATGGTGCGGCGACGCTGGTATTGCTGCCGATGTTCCTTCTCGGCCTGGCGAAGTCTGCGAAGCTCTTCGGGCCGCTGCCCTCTCCACGGGTGCTGCTGCGGCCCGCAGGACCGACGGTGTGGAAGTCAATCGACGGAGTCGGCCGCGCGCTCCTGTTGATCACCGCCAGCTGCCTGATCCTTGGCGGTCTGATCATCGGCACCGTCGGCATGACGGCGGTCTTCGTGCCGCAGGACCTGGAATATCTGGAGGTCACCCGCGCGGACCTTGATGCGATCAGTCCGCGACTGATCCCCCTGATTGCGCACGACCGCGCCGGATTCGGCGGCGGCGTCTGCTGCTGCGGCATCACGATGCTGTGCTGTCTCTATTGCGGCGCTCCCTCCCGCA
>JAEUIG010000454.1 GCA_016795125.1 Planctomycetaceae bacterium
TTTCTGGCGACGAAGTACGGGTTTGTGAGTCTGGTCGCGTTGCTCGAAAGTGACTTTGCTCAGCGAGTCAAGTTTTGACGTCCCCAGATGCATCCACGTCCGCCCATGTGTTATGCTGAAAGGATGCACCCGCAGCGATCACTCTCGCGCCGCCATGCCCTCCAACTCGGCGGCCTCGGACTGGCCGGCCTGTCGTTGCCGCGCCTGCTTGCGGCTCGCGAAAACACGGCCGCGCCAGCGCCGCGGGCCGACCATTGCATCATCCTGTTTCTCGACGGCGGCCCCCCGCATCTCGATATGTGGGACATGAAGCCGGATGCGCCCGCCGAGATTCGTGGCGAGTTCAGCCCGATCCCCACGTCACTGCCCGGCTACTTCATGGGAGAAATGCTGCCCAGAATGGCGCAGCATGCCCACCGGTCGACCGTCGTCCGGTCGATGCATCACAGCGTGAACAACGCCCATGCCGCGGCGGTCTACTGCTCGCTGACGGGCCACGACCGCGGCGACGCCACCGTCGCCATCGGCGCCGCCTCGCACGACCATCCCAACATCGGCGCGGTCTTTGGTCAGGCACGACCCCCCGCAACGCCGATCGTGCCATTCGTACATCTGCCCTATATCACCAAGGAAGGCGCCGGCGGGCCCCCGCAACCAGGCTTCTTTGGCGGACTCATGGGACGCGCCCTCGACCCGCTCATCGTCACTCGCGATCCGAACGCACCGGATTTCTCGGTGCCGGAACTCACACTGGTGGAAAGCGTCAACGAACGGCGGTTCTCGACGCGTGATGAACTGCTGCACTCGCTCGACCGACAGATGCAGACGGCGACCGGCGCCCGCGTCGCCGCGCAGATGACCGGCTTTCAGCACCGCGCCCTCGAACTCCTCACGTCACCCGCTACGCAGCAGGCCTTCCGCATCCGCGACGAGCAGGACTCAATTCGCGATCGGTACGGCCGGAACATCTACGGCCAGAGCGTGCTTCTCGCTCGCCGTCTCATCGAAGCCGGCACCCGGCTCGTCACCGTCTCCTGGGCGCCGGACGCCAACGCCACCTGGGACACCCACGGCGGCAACTTCACCAAGTGCCGCGAACAACTGCTGCCGCAACTGGACGCGGCGTGTGCGTCGCTGATCGAAGACCTCGTGGACCGCGGACTGTTCGACCGCACCATCATCGCCGTCTTCGGCGACTTCGGACGTTCTCCGAAGATCAACGCCGCCGCCGGCCGCGACCACTGGAACTGGTGCTATTCGCTGCAACTGTTCGGCGGCGGCTTCAAACCCGGCATGATCTACGGCGCCAGCGACGCCACGGGCGCCTATCCAGCCCGCGACCCTCTGCTGCCCGGCGACATGATTTCCACGATCTATCATGCTTTGGGCATCGCCCACGACGGCATGATCTACGACTCGACCGACCGCCCCCACCGCCTCGTCCCCAACGGCGACGTCGTCCCGGAACTGCTGGCGTAGTGAACGGCGGGGTTAATCCCCGCCGCTCAGTCCCGCTTCGCTACTCTTCCTGCTGCATCAGCGGATCGGTATCGGTGGCCGCGTCGACCGGCGGCTTCAACTGCCCCGTCTGAGTGTGGCGGGCACGCAGCTCCGCCAGCGTCGGCAGCGGCTCGGTCAGCGGCACGATCCAGTCGTTGTGCCTCAGCGTCCGGGGGGTCGTCACGAGGTCGACTTCGGGATCGATCAGGAGCTGCGGCTTGCGACCATTCAGCGTCGCCATGACGGTCGCGTAGACGTGCACCCCCTCGTGCCCCTGCTGGCGGAGTTCCTCGCCGATCCACTTCCCGTACTGCAGCACAAAGTCCGGCCGCTCACCAATCAGCTCAAGCTGTCGCCGGTGCAGAATGTCCTGCGGCTTGGTGAACGTGTCGAGCGGGTTCCCATCCTTGTCGGTGGCTCGGAACACCGCCGAGGCCGTTTTGGTCCGCAGCTTCATGTGCCAGCTGAAGCGGTGCCCTTCTTCGGTCCAGCTCACGTCGCCCGGGTACAGCCAGTGCCGGAACGGCATCAGCAGTTGCCAGGTGACGAATATGCCGAGCAGCGCGACTGTGGCTTTCTGTCGCAGTGTGAGGGGGCCGGTCGGCCCAGGCGGCGCAGCCGGAGGAACCTCACCTTCCTTCACTTCCGGCTTCAGCCATTCCGGCGGGAAGAACAGCATGGACGCGGCGACCATCACCAGCGGAAAAATGCCGATCTTGAACATCCGCGCGTTCGACGCGTGGAAGGCGATCGCCGCGAGGTACGCCGGGATCCGCGTCGGTCCCCACATCAAAGCCGGCACGATCAGCAGGTCGAACAGCATGCCCCCAATTGCGAATCCGACGATGACCGAGTCGTTGCCGAAGTACGGGCCGAGAATCGGGTAGTTGGCGCCGTCCCCCATCATCAGCCGCATGGGGACGCCGGTCACCCAGTCGGGATTCAGCTTGGCGATTCCTCCGTAGAAGTACGGCAGCGCAATCAGAAACCGCAGCAGCCACAGGCTCCAGGCGGGGACCGTGGACGATCGCAGCGACGGTCGCAGCCAGGCGTCGACCGACCAGGCACGATTTGCGGGCAGGATGGTCGACGCCCAGCCGAGCAGAGTGATCAGGTAGAAGTGATTGAGATACCAGGTCTGATCGATCAGGAAGACCCACGTGAACAGAACGGCAAAGCCGATCGCCGCAATGCGGTAAAGCAGACCGATCGCCATCAGCACGGCGCATGTGCCCAGCAGCGCGAAGATCACGTACATGCCGTTGCCGGGCGG
>JAEUIG010000476.1 GCA_016795125.1 Planctomycetaceae bacterium
TCCAGTGAGATTCACGCGATACGCTCTCTTCACCACGAAAGAACGGGGCCGCGGATGAACGCTGATTCGCTCAAATCAACGTCGGACTGAATGCCAAGGATGTTTAGAACCACAAAGACACCAAGAGCACAAAGGAAAACAGGCTTCTTTGTGCCCTTTGTGTCCTTGTGGTTGAACTCTTTCGCGTTGAATCGCAACTTGTTCAGGCGATGACGCCCGACATGCTGAGTTCGGCGAACTCGTTGCTGCATTCGCGAAGGTGCGTCATGATCGCGCCGTAGTCGCCGCCACGGACCAGCAATTGCGCCCCCGCTTTGGCAAACTCGCCGGCCATCTCGCGCGATGGTGCTGGCTGTCCCCAGGCCTTGTGATGTTTCCGCGCCGCCTCGGCAACTGCTTTCCGACAGCCGTCCAGCGTCAGGTCGGGACGTTCCTTCTGGATGCGCAGCGACAGATCGGCCGGACCGAGGAACAGGCCGTCAACCCCTGGAGTGGCGGCGATCGCACCGACGTTCTGGACGGCCAGCGGCGTTTCAATCTGCACCACCAGGAACGTCTCGCGATTGGCGGCGTCGACGTATTCGCCGGTGGGCTGGTGATAGAAATCCGCATCCAGTCCCGCGCCGTCGAGCCCGCGGTTGCCGATCGGCGGAAACTTGACGGCCTGCGCCAACGCGAGGGCTTCTTCCGGGGTGGAGACGTGCGGAATCATGATCCCGGCCGCTCCGTCTTCGAGGTACCGGTAGAGGCGCGCCCGCTCTCGCGTGGACGGGCGGACCATGATGTCGATGTCGCACAAATGGCTGTAGGCCAGGAGCGCCTGCACCTCCCGGTCGTCCATGAACCGGTGCTCCAGATCGAGCCAGATGCAGTCGTAGCCGTAAACGGCGGCGTGCTTGATGAACGACGGGATGTAGTGCCCGAGGGCGCACATGCGGACGACCTGGCCGTCACGGATGCGGGCCAGGGTTTTGCTGCGTCTCACGTCTCGGGCTTTCGGCTGGCGGGAAGGGGCGGGTTCTGGTGGGGTTCAATGTCCGGAGGTTCGCGGGGCCGCGACGTTTCGTCAAGGGACCGGGGAGGTTCGTACGTCTTCAGGAATGGGGGAAACGGCTTCGATCAAGCACGTCTCGCGCTGCTCGTCACGCATCGCTCCGCAGCCCCCGGAAGATCGAACGACGCAGCGGATTGTCGCGGCTCGTGAACTCGGCGTCGCCACCCGGATCAGCGAGGGCGGCGACCATCATGTTGAACTTGGCGTCGATCTCGTCGGCGTGATAGACGAGCATCGCTTCGGGGGTGTGCGGAGGAATCGGCGATCCGAACTCCGGCACGTTGTGGTGAGCGATGATGATGTGCTCCAGCCGCAGCAGGAGTTCCGGATCGAATCCTTCAATCCGGGCGGCTCTGGCACGGACCATGTCTCGGCCGATCAGGAGGTGACCGATCAGGCGGCCGGCGGGTGAGTAGATGGCCCCCTGCGGCAGATCGACCAGTTCGTCGAGCTTGCCGATGTCGTGCAGGACGGCACCGGCGACGACGAGCGACTTATTGAGCGGCGGCTGCATTTCGGGGTAGTAGTCGCGGTACTTGTCCGCCAGGTAGACGGCCGTTCGCGTCACGGACAGGACGTGCTCCAGGTATCCAGCGCGGAAGGCGTGATGGTTCCGGGAGGCGGCCGGGTGCTTGCGGATGGCATCGCCATTCTCGGTCAGCAGTTCAATCACCAGTTGCCGCACGCCGGGATCGTCGACGTTCGATTCGACGAGTTCCAGCAGGCTGGTGAACATCTCGTCCGCATCGAACCGGCTGCACGCGTAGAATCCGGCCGGGTCGAAGCCGTCGGCCGCGTCGTCGTCGGTCACCTCACGGATGCGGTCGATGTCGACCTGCGGGCCGTACTGGTTCTCCGAGTACCGGCAGCGGAGCTTGTAGAACCTGCCCGGCTCCCAGGCCTGCTCGCAATCGGCGAAGAGGGCGCCGTCGGACCAGATCATGGCGGTGGCGGAGCGGCCGGGATCGCGAAACACCGTCCGGTAATACGGCTTGCCGTCGCGGGTGGAGCTGCGGGTTTTGCTGACGAGCAGCACGAAGCAGTCGGCGGCCTGTCCGGGCTGGAGGTCGCACAGTCGGGGGACGCGGGTGGCGCTGTCCGAGTCGTCGAACAACTGCTTGCGGGACGATGTTTCAGGGGCTTCGGGAGCGGCGACGCGTTTAGGCATAGCATTTGTCCAGTGCTGCAACTGCTGCTCGACTGTATCCGGCAGGGGCCGGCATCGGCAATCTCGGCAGGTCGCAGACGCGGAAGATGCCGGTTGGTGCGGAGGAATTCACACGAGATTCACGAGCCTTCCACTTCACTCCACTGGATTTGCAGCTATGGTTACCGGGAAGTTGTGGCAGGCGCGAAGGACCGACGGCCGCGGCGACTCGTCTTGATCGACGGAGAAGCTTCTGAGAGATTCCGGCCCCCCCCGATTCTCAATTCTCTTCCGATCCTGCGGCCGACTGCGAGTGTCCCCAAACGCGTTCAAGGTGCGCGCCGTTTGCCGAAACCTGGAGTCCTGAAGTGTGGTCTTTGCGTGCCGCGCAGCGCGGCATCATCGTGGCCGGCTGTTGCGGCATGGCCTATACGCAGTTGACGCTGTCGGCTGCTTCCATTGAATTCACCCGCAGTCTGGGCGGCAACGGCCTCCACGTCGGCGTGCTTAATGCACTGCCGACCGGCATGCTGTTCCTCCAGTTCCTCGCGGCGCTGGCGGCGAACCATCTGCGCTATCGCCGGCCGCTGTGGCTCGCCTGCTCGCTGATTCAGCGGGTGCTCTACATCCCGATCATGGTCGGGCCGTGGATCTGGCCGCAGGTGTCCGACTCGACCTGGCTGTGGCTGTACATCGGCGTCGTCGCCGTGGAGCAGGGGCTGCAGCATTTCGGATCGCCGCTGTGGCTCTCCTGGATGGGGGACTATCTTCCGCACCGGGGGCTGAACGAATACTGGGGCGTGCGCCACCTGTGGATGCAGTGGAGCGCCGCCGCGGCGCTGTGCGGCGGTGCGCTCCTGCTGCATCAGTTCGGGATGGGGGTGAAGGTCGGATTCCCGATCCTCGTGCTGATCGGCTCGGTCCTCGGAGTGATCGACATCCTCCTGTTTTTACGGGTGGAGGAGCCTCCCGTCACTCCGGTCCCGAATCCGGAAATCAAGAAAGTTCTGCTGGCGCCGTTCCAGCACCCGGGATTCCGGTCGTTCATCGGCTTCATGTGCGCATTCCAGTTTGCGGCGATGCTGGGGGCGACCTTCATCAGCCTGTTCCTGCTGCAGCATGTCGGCATGACGCTGTTCCAGGTGCTCATGCTCTGGACGTTCAGCTGGATCGGCGGGGCTGTTACGTCGCGGCAGCTGGGCATCTGGGCGGAGCGCTGGGGCAACAAGCCAGTGCTGGTCCTGTGCACGACGTTCAAGTCGGTGCTGATGATTTCGCTCCTGTGCATTCCGGAGGACGTGACACTCGCGTTCTGGCTGCTCGTGCCGGTGTTCATGTTCGACGCCGCGCTGAACGCCGGTTTCCTGATTGCACAGAACGGCTTTCTGTTGAAGAACTCGCCGGCGGAGAACCGGGCGATGTACATTGCCTCCGGCACTGCGCTGGCAGGCATGATCGCCGGCCTGACCTCGATTGGGGCCGGCATGGTTCTGACGAGCCTCGGCGACTGGCAGGTTGACCTCAACGGCTATGCATTCACCAGCTTTCACCTGATGTTCGTCATCAGCATTGTTCTGCGGCTGCTGTCGCTGGTGCTCGTCGCCCGCATCCAGGAACCGCACGTCGTAGAGACGATCCAGATGGTGACGGAGCTGGTGGGCGTGACGCCGTTGCGTTTGTTGCGCTACCCGGTCGGCTTGTACCGGGGGTGGACAGCCCGCGAGCTGATTGTCGAAGTTCGCACCGAAGAAGCAGTGGTCGTCGCCCCGGTCCTGCTGCCGATCACGCCTCCGGTGCTCAAGCCGGAGTTCCTGTCGTCACAGGCCGCTCCGGCGGCCGTGCCGGCGCAAATGCAGGCCTCGCCGGCCGCTTCCACCCAGATGCAGGTTCCGGCGCCGCATGTGCGGCTTGTTCGCGAGGAGCATCCGGTCGGTGCGGCGTGAGTGGCGATCACCAGCCCGAAGCGCCAGCGAGGGCGTGTCGAGTTGCTCACGCAGCGTCTCGCCTCGATCTTAGGGGTGCCACTGGCTTTGCCAGTGCGAATTGACTTCAGTGTCCAGCTTGGAAAGGCACTGGCGGAGCCAGTGGCACCCAACCGGGATTCACTGTTGTGGCGCTGCGCTACTGCACGTCTTCCGGATCGGCGGCGAAGTTGATGGATTCGAAGCCGGCGCTGCGGCATGCGTCGTAGACGCGAATGGCTTCGCCCAGCGGAACCGTGTCCTCGATGTCCAGCACGATCGGATTGTCGCGGCTGACCTCCGCGAGCGCCCTCAGCACCCCGTTCAGCCTGTGCAGATCGTCATAGGCGGTGCCGTTGAGATCGGCGACCGTCCGGCCATCGGCGTTGCGCGAGAGTTTGACGAACACTTCGTCGGCCCAGGATTCCCGTTCCGTGCGCGGGACGGGCGACGCAATCGCACCGGACGCCGGGAGCTGCGTCGGCAGCAGCGATTCTGCGACGTGGCCGGTCGACGCAATGACAAAAAAGATCAGGAGCTGAAAGACGACGTCGATCATTGGCGTCATCACGCCGTAATCGCGGTCGCGGTCGCCGTGGAGGTATTGGGAGGGGATGCGCACGGCGACGAGTTGAATGCGGATGAACGCAAATCACGTTGATCTGCGCAGATTGAAGCGGACGAACGTGACTGGGGAGCGCGGGGGCCACTGGCACTGCCAGTGTGAATGGAAATCGGCGTCCACCTTGAAATGCACTGGCGAAGCCAGTGGCGCCCCACCTGGATTCCTGATCGAGAAGTTGCGTCGCGCAAAGACAAGGCCGCCTTGCGGCGGCCCTGTGTCGTGGTCGTCGTACGTTCCGTTTCGCAGATTATTCCGAGAACGGAGCGGGGAGCTTGCTTTCCTTCAGCAGGTCGCCATAGGTCTTGCCATCGGCGTATTCCATGGCGGCCACGGCGTCGAGCGCGGCATTGATCTTCTCGACGTCCTTGACCTTCTTCTCGCCGAGGGCCTTCTCGAGGGCCTTGGCGTACTCACTGCGCTGCGTCTTCTGCTTGCCGTGGCAGACGCCGCACTTCTGTTCCTTGATCTGTTCGGCGACGCCTTCGTACTTGGCGGTCATCGCATCCATGTACTGTTTCTGCGCCTGCACGGGGCGGGCCGAATAGGCAAACAGCGAGCCCGCGATGGCGGCGGCCGTCAGCAACGTCACAACTTTCCTCATGTCGCAATCTCCAGATTGTCCTGACAATCGAACCGACGGTGTTGTTTCCCGCGACGCCGTTCCGCAGAACTGACCCGGTCAACAATGCCTGAGTGCGAGGTCCCTACGCCGCACCGTCGCGCAATGTGCCTTCATTTAATGCACGTTCCGGGACACTGTCAACTGAACATATCAATTGACGTTGATAATTAGGCCGTGAGCGGTACTGTGTGCAAAACCGCGAACGGGGCGAGGGCGTGTCGCTTTCGCAGCATCACGCAGGTGATATTCTGTCGGGCGAGGTGCCCCGCATGATTGTGTTCCACGCCCGACGCTTCGACACCGGTGAACCGGTCCGGGTGACGGTTTCTGGTCGATTCGTCGCGGCCGTCGAGCCGGCCGTTCCCGCAGGCGACGCGGCAGACTGGCCGCTGGTCGCTCCCGGATTGTTTGACCTGCAGATCAACGGGCTGGACGGTCAGTGGTTTGCGGCGGAATCGCTGACTCCCGAGTCCGTCCTCGTGACCCTGGAGGGACATTACCGGCTGGGGGTCACGCGGCTCTGCCCGACGCTGATTACCAACTCGTTCGCGGCGCTGGAGGCCGGTTTCCACGCGATCCGTGCAGCGTGTGACCGAGAGCCCTGGGCACACGACATGGTCCCCGGCTGCCACCTCGAGGGGCCCTACATCTCGGCAGAAGACGGACCCCGCGGCGCGCACCCCCTGTCGCAGGTGCGCGGGTGCGACTGGGACGAATTCTCGCGCCTGCAGAATGCCTCCGGCAATCGCATCCGACTGCTGACACTGGCTCCGGAATCACCGGGCGCCGTGGAGTTCATCCGCCGGGCCGTGGCCAGCGGGGTGACCGTGGCCCTCGGCCACACGGCGGCGGACACGACGCAGATCGCCGCTGCCGTGGACGCCGGTGCGAAGCTGAGCACACATCTGGGCAACGGTTCACACACCATGCTCCGGAGGCACCCGAACTACATCTGGGACCAGCTCGGCGAGCCGCGACTGTGGGCCAGCATTATTACCGACGGGTTTCACCTGCCGGCCAGTGTGATCCGTTCAATCGTGGCGACCAAGGGGCAGCATCGGACAATCATCACGTGCGATGCCTCGGGTTTCGCGGGCTGTACTCCGGGAACGTACGACTACGAGGGATCGCAATACGAAGTGCTGTCGGAGGGGGCCATTGTCGTGGCGGGACAACGCCAGATCCTGGCGGGTTCCGCGCAGTCTACGCCACATTGCGTGGCGCACGCGGCCGCAGTCACCGGGCTGCCGCTGGGTCGCGTGTGGGACATGGCGTCTCGCAATCCGGCCCGGCTGCTGGGCTTCGAGGCTCTGCGGCTGGCGCGCGGCTCGCGTGCCGATCTCGTCGTTTTTGACCACGATCCGGCGGCGTCGCGGATCATCGTGCGCGGCGTTGTCGCGGCCGGGCGAGTGGTGCATGGCGCGACCGAAATCAAGACGCTGGCGCACGTCGCGTGAGCATTTCTGCGGGGTCGTGGGAGCTGTCGAGAGGGCGGTTGACGGGCGTTCGGGCCATGATAGGATGATTCTCATGTGCGTTCAGGGAGCGGGGCGGGCGCCTTCAGTTTTCCTGAAATAAGCTGAAGTTGGCGATTGGATTGGGCGAACGAAGGTGAAGCGTGCACGGAAGTTGCGCTCAGCGCATGCCGTCAGTCCGCCGTGTCGGCGGTCACGAACGCTTTCGGGGAGCGCTCGCCTTGCGTGAATGGATCCTGTCGAGAGTTTCCGGTGCTGTTGCCGGATGTGACGTATCGTCCAGATGAGGGGACGTCGTTCGTGCTGAGGAGCCCTGCGCGGGGAATCTCAGGACTGGCGTCGCTGAGAACAACTCGGACCGGTGGTGACCGATCACTCCCGGCGAATGAGCACGATGTCGCCGCGGACGCTCGATGAACTTGTCAAAGTGCTCGGTCAGTTGCGACTGATCGACAGTGAAGTGCTGCTGCGCACCGCCGGTGAACTCCCGATCGGTTCGCCGGCAGACTTGCTGGTCACTGTGCTCGAAAACCGTCACCTGCTGACGCCATACCAGTCGGAGCGGCTCCGCAAGGGAGAATCGGACGGCCTGGTCCTCGGCGGCTACAAGTTGCAGTATCGGAATGCGTCCGGCAGCTTCGCCCGGGTGTTCCGGGCCTGCGGCGTCGATGACAACAAGATGGTCGGGCTGAAGGTCCTACGCGACCGGTGGGCCAACGACCCGGACATGGTCCGGCTGTTTCATCGCGAAGGGGACATCGGCCAGAAACTGAAGCACCCGAACATTGTTCCGGTTTACGGAGCGTTCGTTCAAGGTGCGTACCACTACATCGCGATGGAGTTTGTCGAGGGGGGCAACCTTCGGGACTTCGTGAAGATTCGCGGCCGGCTGGCAGCCGAGGAGGCCTGCCGCTATTCCCTCGACATGGCGCAGGCGCTGGAATACGCCCTGCATCTGGGGGTCACCCACCGCGACCTGAAGATGACCAACGTGCTGATGAGCAGCAGCGGCGTCTCCCGGCTGATTGATTTCGGCCTGGCGGCCGACGACAAGCTGCTCAGTCGCCTGGGAACGTCGGACCTGCAGCAGGCGGTCGAATACACGACGCTGGAACGCGGCAGCGGCGCTCCGACAAACGATCCTCGCAGCGATCTGTTTTTCCTGGGTGTCATCCTGTACGAGCTTCTCAGCGGCGAGCCGCCGTATCAGCGGACGCGCGATCGCGAGGAACGGAAGCGGTTCAGCCGGTACCGGGACGTGCGCCCGATCACTTCCGTCGAGTCGTCGGTTCCGCGTCGGGTGGCGTCGATCGTCGACCGTCTGCTGCGGATCAACCCGCAGGAGCGGCATCAGTCGGCGGCAGAGCTGGCGGCCGACCTGCGCGGGGCCCTCAGCGACATGGGCCACAGCGTCTCCGCAGAAACCAATGGGGACGCGGCCGCCACGATCATGTGCGTCGAAGACCGGCCCCAACAGCAGGACCTGCTGCGGCAGTACCTGTCGAAGCACGGCTTCCGGGTGGTGCTGATCAACGACGTGGAACGGGCGATGGGGCGGCTGAAGCAGCAACCGCCGGCGTGCGTGCTGCTGATGGCCGAGTCGATCGGCGACCGGGCGGCGGACGACTTTCACCGCGTTCTCAGCCTGGGACGCGGGAAATTCGTCAGCGCGGTCCTGGTGCTGGGGACCGATCAAGCCCACCTGCAGTCCGCGTCGGTCAACGACAATCCTCTCGGAAAGGTGCTGCAGCAGCCGGTGACGTTGCGCGACGTGCGGTCGGCGATTCGCGGTGGGCTGGACGTTCGCGCGCGGTATGTCAAACATACGCCGTAGTGCAGT
>JAEUIG010000524.1 GCA_016795125.1 Planctomycetaceae bacterium
CTCTTGTGGTTTCCTAGGAAACTATGTCGGTGGCCGGGCTGATTGTCAACAGGCAAGTTGAAAGCGGCCCATTTGGCATGTCAGGAGGATGCGGTTTTGATGGGGGGATGGGATGATTTGCCTGAAAAGTGCCTGCGCAAATCGGCATCCCACGCCGCAACACCAGTCAGAAAAAGTTCAAACGACGTCTTGTTCTCTCGATTTAAGTCGAAATGCCACGCAGACGTATGGCTGCGTGGCATTTGCGTTTTTAGGCCGAGACGAGTCGTACGTAGCAGCGCGAGGATGAAGAGTTACCGGGCAAGTTTGCATCTAAATGAAGTGGTGCGAAATTAAGACGTCGGTTGCCCAATAAACGATCAGTTCATCGCTTCGGCTGCGGGGATTGCCTGCACAGTGGACTCCACCTCCGAAGCGGAGCCGGGCGGGTGCCCGATCGCTCGCCACAGCGCTAACTGGGCTCGATTGTAATCGACGACGGAATTCACATATCGATTGCGGGCGAGCGCCAAGGCGGCAATTGACTGCTGCGCCTCGATGGGCCGCAATTCTCGACCCCGGATGCCGTTGAAGTTCAGCGGCACAGCGTTGGCTGCTGCGGCCACCTGCTGCTCTGCGAACCCGATCTGCTCACGTCGCAGCCGCGCCTGGTGATACGCGGCCGCCACCTCCTGCTGGACTCGATCGCGCGCGGACTGATACTCCAGGCATGCCTGACGGTATTCGCTCTCGCGCTCACGGACCAATGCCCGATTCCCGAATCCCAGGTTCCGCACTTCCCAGACGGCAAGAGCATCCAGGTCGTATCGTCCGCTGAAGTCGCCGAAGTTGTCGTTGCGGCCGCCACCGAAGGTGCCGCCGCCGACACCGACATGCAGATTCGGGACCCACGGTCGCAGGCGTTCCTGCGAGATCCGGCTGTCGGTCGCTGCGACGTGCGCGTACTCCCGGGAGATTTCTGGCCGGGAGCGGAGCCCTTGGGTCATCAGTGATTCCAGCGACACGTCCGCCGAAATCAGCTCGATCGGCAGTGGCTGTGTTTCCAGTGCGAACAGTGTCACACTCGGGTCAAGCCGCAGCAGCCGCGCCAGTTCGGTCGAATACACACGGACTTCTTCCTCTGCCACCAGCAGCTCGCGCTGCCGGTCCGCAGCGTCGGCCCGCGCACGCTGGTCATCGGCTTCCAGACCCAGGCCCGTCCGGGCGAAGTCGGACGTGATCCGCTGCAGTGTCTCGATATTGGCAAGCGACTCGCGCGCGATCGCGACTCGCGCCTGAGCTCGAACCAGTTCCAGGTAGACGTACGACACATTGAGTTGCGTGTCGTTGAATGCCACCGATGCATCGTGGCTGGCGCGGTTCGCCCGCTGACGGGCCGACAACGGCTCGAAGAGAATGTCGACCGGCGAGAGGTCGATCATCATTCGCGGTGGAGGATTGGCCCCGCCCGCCAGCGGTGAGTTGCCGAATCCAGCGCCGCCTCCGACGAACAGTGACTGCCGGTTGATTTCCAGGATCTGGCCTTCGATGTTCTGCAGTTGCCCGGCATGGTCATTGAATCCGACCCCGCCGCTGATATTCGGCACCCACAGGACCTTCGCGCCGTCGAGCCGGGCGTACGCTTCGCGGACGCGCTCTTGTGCCAGCGCCACTTGCAGGTTGCTGGAGCCCGCAAGGTACAATGCCGTCGAGAGCGTGATCGGGTATCGATCTGCCGGTTGCTCAACTTGAGGCACCGTCGTTGAGGAGACTTCCGGGACCGGCGCCGCATCTTCCGCTGACAGGCTGGCAGCGACGACCTTCCCGTCGGGCGTGCCGTCTGACTCATGCGCATCGCGACTGGCCGCAACTGATCGTCCGATGGTCCGGGCGGCCAGTGGCGGCTTCGGGAAGCGAGGCGATTCAGACTCAACGACCGTAGGGCGTCGGACAGTTCGTCCGCTAACCCTGCCGGTAGATTCGCCGTCCGGCCCGTACGCCAGATCGCGCTCTGCCACCACGGCCGTAGATTCGACCGTTTGCTGCGGCTCCGGCCATTCCTGCTGGACGACGCGGCAGATCGGTGTGGATTCGATCGGCTGTTGCACCGTCCGCGCAGACTGGCAGCCGAGCGCTGCCAGGTAAGCTGATGTCAGTAGTGCGTAGCGCACCCGCATTGCCCCCTCCCTGAGGCGGCCAGCGCGCATCCGTGCTGATCGCTGACATCGATAGATTCGGCACTCTATGACGGGGCAGGCAATGATTTCTGCGCCGTCGACGCCAGGTTGATTCTCAGGGGTCGCCGACAGCGGTAGACTCGATTCAGACGTTACGACCGGCCGACCGATCCCGTCGGCAAACTTCGCCAGATATACCCGCCCGCTATGTGGTTAACGATCGCCGCTCTTCGCCGGCCGCTCACCGTGTTGGTGCTCGTGGTTGCCGTTGCGCTGGGAAGCTTTCTGGCTGTCGGCGGTGCAATCTGCGACCAGTTCGGCATTCCGTACCCGACGGGCCTACCGCAGGGGATGGATGTCGACATCTTCCCGAGTCTCAACCTGCCGGTGATCTACGTCTGTCAGCCGTATGGCGGAATGGATCCCGCACAGATGGAGGGCTACCTCACCAACTACTACGAGTACCACTTCCTCTACATCACCGGCATCCATCACGTGGAGTCGCGCAACATTCAGGGCATGGCCCTGATGAAGCTCTTCTTCCACCCCGGCACGAACATGCCACAGGCGATGGCGGAGACGATCAACTACGTCAACCGCTCACAGGCCTTCATGCCGGCCGGCACCGTGTCGCCGTTCGTGATGCGGTTCGACACGGGCAGCGTGCCTGTCGGCTACCTGGTGCTGTCGAGTGAGACCCGAACAATTGCAGAGATTCAAGACCTTGCGCTGTTCCGGGTGCGGCCGAGGTTTGCGAGTCTCCCCGGCGTCTCGGCACCTCCGCCGTTTGGTGGCGCTCAGCGAAGCGTCGTGGTGACCGTCGACCCACAGCGGCTGGAAGCATACGGGATGGCGCCCGAAGAGGTGGTCACCGCGTTGACGAAGGGGAACACGATCAGCCCGTCGGGGAATATCCCCGTCGGCGACAAGTGGCCGATCGTCCCGGTCAATTCGGTCGTGCGCGAGGTGGGCGAGCTGAGGAGCATTCCGATCCGGACCGGCGCGCATCCGGTCTATGTGCGGGACGTGGCCACGGTGAAGGACTTCATGGATGCTCCGACGGGCTATGCGCTTGCCAATGGCCGGCGCGCCGTCTACATCCTCGCCACCAAGCGCGCCGATGCCTCGACACTGAGCGTCATCAACAACATCAAGCGTGCGATCCCCGACATGCAGGCCGTGCTGCCGGAGGACATCAAGGTCAGCTTCCAGTTCGATCAGTCGCCCTATGTCACCCGTGCGGTGACTAGTGTTTTCGCCGAAGGTGTCCTCGGCGCCGTCCTGGTGGGCCTGATGATCCTGCTGTTCCTCCGTGATTGGCGGAGCGTACTGGTGGTGGTGCTCAACATTCCGCTGGCGCTCATGAGCGCGCTGGTCGCGCTGTGGGTGACCGGTCAGACGATCAACGTCATGACGCTGGGCGGCCTGGCTTTGGCGATCGGGATTCTGGTCGACGAAGCAACCGTCGAGATCGAGAACATCCATGCCCGGCTCGCGCGTGGCGAAGCGCCCGCCGTCGCCGTCCGGAATGGTTCGCTGGTCACGGCGATTCCGCGGTTCCTGGCGATGCTCTGCGTCCTGGCGGTGTTCGTCGCGTCGTTCTTTATGGAGGGAGCGGCACGGTCGATGTTCGTGCCGCTGTCTCTGGCGGTCGGCTTTTCAATGATCGCCTCGTATCTGCTGTCCAGCACGTTTGTGCCGGTACTCTGTGTCTGGCTGCTGAAAGGGAAGACAGGCGGTGGTGAGTCAACTCACACTAACTCGGCGTTCGACGGCGTTCGCCCTGCCTACGAACGAGTTCTGCGGCCTGTCGTCGCCCTGCGGTGGATTGTCGTGCCGGCGTACGTCGTCGTCAGTCTGGTTCTTATTGCCCTGATTGCACCGCG
>JAEUIG010000576.1 GCA_016795125.1 Planctomycetaceae bacterium
GTCTGAGCCGACTGGTCGAGAGGACGCGAGTCCGGGGACAGGTATGTCACCTTGCCTTCCAGCGCGCCGTACTTCTGGTAGTCGTACGCGTCGAACCGGATGCGGACCGGCATGCCGACCTGCAGCTGGCCGACATCGGCACCCGGCACGGCCGCTTCGAAGCAGTATGTCGCCTGCTGCGCGAGTTCGAATACCGGCTTGCCCGGCTCGAGCACGTCGCCGGCGCGGACGCGGCCCGCCACGATCACGCCGTCGATCGGCGATCGCAGCTCGCAGGCGTCCCGTTCCAGCGTCAGATTGGCGAGGTCCCTGCCGGAAGCGTCGATCTCTCCCTGCTTGGCCGCGATGCGCGTTTCCAGGTCGGCCGTGCGGACCGCGAAGTCGCGCGACACCAGTTCCACCGCCTGCCGGGCCACGGCCACGGCGGAGTCATCGACCGGCAACTGCGCCTGCACCAGTTGTTCCTCGGCCTGATGCAGTTTCGCAGTCGCCTCGGACACCTGCTGCGCCGTCGCGGCGTTCTGGTCGCTCAGCTTCTGGATGCGCTCATAGTTTGTCGTCGCGATCGCGACATCGGACTGGGCCTGCCGGATGTCAGACGCCCGCTTCTCGTGCGCCAGCCGCACGGCTTCCTCCGCCTGGTGCAGTTCCCGCCTGGCCTTCTCTTCGGACGTCTGGCACTGGCTGGCCAGCAGTTCACGCTGCGGCGTCAGGTTCGACAGCTCCTGCTCTCCGGCGGCGATGGTGCGCGTGACTCGTTCGATCGAGTTGTCGATCCGCGACGTGTCGAGACGCACCAGCAGGTCTCCCTGCCGGATGGTCGCCCCTTCGTCGAACGGCGCTGCCGCGACGCGTCCGTCGTAGTTGGCACTGCTGGGAGTGAACACCCGCGTCGGAATCGTCTCCGGCCGGACGCGTCCCTGTGCCAGCACCACCAGGTTCGCCTTCGTGATCGCCGCCCAGCCCAGGGCGGACAGCAGCACGCAACTGAGCAACAGGGCCGTGCCATGCACGATCCGTGGCGGCTTGGCGGCCAGCGTCTGGCGAAACTCCGAGCAATCGGCAAGGTCGGCAACGGCAAGACGGGACATGGTCAACTCCGGTCGGGCGGGTTCAAGAAGCGTCGGCAATCTGAGCGCAACGAGGGCGCGGTTGTTACGGCGAGAAAGGGGCAAAGATGCACAGGAGCAGAGAGGTTTTCCGCTTTCGGCTCTCCGCTTTCCGCTTTCCTCAAACCGCCGCCAGGCGCCGTCCCTCGTTGCCTGCTCGCATCGGCCGCCGGCTGTCGGTCGTCACGGTGTTCTCCGCTCCCTGCGACTTCCACAGCTGGGCGTAGCGGCCGCCCTGGGCGAGGAGTTCGTGATGACTCCCCTGCTCCACCACCTGGCCTTCGTGCATGACGTAAATCAGGTCGGCGTCGCGGACGGTCGAGAGCCGGTGGGCCACCAGCAGGACGGTCCGGTCGGCGAACACGCTGCGCAGGCTTTCCTGGATCGCACGCTCCGTGCGGGTGTCGAGGTGGCTCGTGGCTTCGTCAAAGATCAGCAATGCGGGCTGCTTGAGGATCGCCCGGGCGATCGCCAGCCGCTGCCGTTCGCCACCCGAAAGATTCGCCCCGCGTTCGCCGAGCATGGTCTCGTAGCGCTCCGGCAACTGGTTGATGAAGTCCTCCAGTCCGGCGGCACGGGCGGCGGCGATGACCTCGTTCAGGTCGGCTTCCGGCTTGCCGAGTGCGATGTTGTCCCGCAGCGTGCCGTTGATGATGAACGGTTCCTGCGACACGATTCCGATCTGCTCCCGGAGGCTCGCCAGGTTGAAGTCCCGGAGATCGACTCCGTCGACCGCGATTCGCCCCTCGTTCGGATCGTGGAACCGCATCAGCATTTTCAGCAGTGTCGATTTGCCGCAGCCGCTTTCGCCGACGATCGCCACGGTCGCTCCGGCCGGAATCCGCAGGTTCAGGCCGTTCAGCACGTTGCGGCGGCAACCGTAGCGGAAGTTGACGTCCCGCAGTTCGATCGCGTCCTTCACGCCGGTAAACGTCGCCTTGCGGTCGTCGAGGGCTTCGGGCTGAATGTCGAGCACTTGGAACAGTCGATCCACGGCGATGAAAGCTTCCTGGAACTGGATATTCACCGTTGCCAGCCGCTGCAGCGGATCGAGCAGGTAGCCGAGCAGCGTGTAGAAGAACATCAGCTCGCCGATCGTCAGGGCGCCGGACACCACGCGGTGGCCGCCGTACCAGAGGATCGCCAGGCCGGCCGCCCCGGTCAGCAGTTCGCCCAGTGCTCCCAGGCTCGTCCCCAGCATTTGCATCGAGAACGCCGTCTGCACCAGCTTCACGAGCCGTGATTCGCCGGCTTCCATCCGCGACCGCTGGGCGCCGAACGCCTTGATCGTCTCCACGCCGGAAATGTCCTCCACCACGTGTGCCGAGAGCTTGGCGTTTGCTTCCATTCCCTCGCGCGACAGGCGCTTCGCGGCCGGATGGTGCATCAGGACCACGAGGAACCAGACCGGGCCGAACAGTGCCGCGATTGCCGCCAGTTGCACGTCGTAACAGCACAGGATGACGGCCGTGAACACCACCACCACGCCGTCCACAGCCGCCGTCAACGCGGCGCCGCTGATCGCGGAACGGACCTTGGAGGCGTCGTTCGCCCGCGACAGGATTTCGCCGACCTGCCGCATTTCGAAGAAGTTCATCGGCAGCGACAGGACGTGCCGCGTGTAGCCGGCGATCAGCGACAGGTCGATCTTCCGGCCCACGTAGGCGAGCAGGTATTGCCGCAGGACGCCGAACAGCATGCGGAACACGAGGACCGCCCCCATCCCGATACCGAGAGCGTTCAGCAGCCGGGTTTCGCCACGCACCAGGACGGAATCCACCAGGTGCTGCACAAAGTACGACGTGGACAGGCCAAGGATTGTCATCAGCACCGCACAGAGGACGGCTTCCACCAGGATGCTGCGATGTGCGGCGAGAAGGTGGAAGAACCGCCGGGAGGGGGCTACCGGACTGCCGGCCGACTGGCGGGCCGTTGCGGCGAAGGTTTCGTTGGGGGCCAGCAGGAGGAGGTAGCCGGTCCAGGTGTTCTCGAACTCGTCCCGGCTCATGCGGACGATCCCCCGGGCCGGATCGGCCAGAACCACCCCTTTGGCCGAAGCCTTGTGCAGGACGACGAAGTGGCCGTAGCCGTCGGCGGTCTTGAGGTGGGCGATTGCCGGGAATTGAATCCGGATAAGAGCATCGTACGGTCCGCTGACAGCCTTGGCAGTCAGACCCATCCGTTCGGCGCCGGCCACCAGACCCAGCAGATTGGTGCCGATCCTGTCGGTCCCGGCGAGGTCCCGGATGTTCTCCAGGCCGAATTTCACGCCGTAGTGGCGAGCCACAGTGGCCAGGGAGGCCGCTCCGCAGTCGCTGCCATCGGTCTGCCGCACGCAGTGAAACTTGCGAAACATCGGTCTGCTCCGGTCAGGGAGGGATCGGGGATGTTTGTCTGGCAGCATTCAGAGCGGATGTGGCGGCGGTTTGTTACAGGCGCACGAAAGCAGCCGCGCCCCCTGGGGGAGCGTCGCTGATCGAGGAGTGAGTGAGCGGCCGACGCTGCGGCCGATTTTCACCAGCACTCCATCGTGCCGGAGACCCCGAGCGTGCGTCGGCGCGAACTGTTACGGACTTTGCCGTTCAGTCGCCGAGCCAGCGGACCTGCAGCGGCTCCTGCATCGAGCGGGGGCTGGTCCGTGCGCCGATGTGGACGGGCATCGTGACGAAGTGCAGCCAGAACTCGAGCTGGCGGGCGTTACCGGTGGTGTTGGAGTAGTTCCGCTGCCAGTCGAGCCGCCCGCTGCCGTCGAACCGGATGGAATCAACGGCGGACTCTCCAAATCTGGCGATCGCGAGAGCGGTGCAGCGTTTATCGTCCATCACGTGCGCCCAGCCGTGCACACGGGGAGTCGGCACGTCGCGCGGCGCGACGAAGATTTCCGCGAGGTCGGGGCTGGTTCCGTGCCGGACCGACCAGTCGATGGAGCCACCGTCGCGTGGTCCGGCGACGAGAATGGCGGATTGGTCATTCGTCACAGTGGCGTAGACGAAGTCGCCGGCGCCGAAGTCGATGAGCGCCTCGGGGCCGTCGAGTCGCACGTTGAGCCCTGCACCGAGGATCAATGCCTGAGCAGGATCGCCGGCGACGGTCCACGTCGCATGGATCCAGCTTTTCGTGCGGGGGAATTCGAGTTTGACGGTGCTCCGGCCGCCTGCGGGCCAGTTGTCGTAGTCAAACCGCAATCCCACAGCAAGCGGACCAGCGCGCTCCACCGCCGCTTGAGTCGGAGCACGTTCCGCCAGTCGATGACCGGTCGCGTCCGACGATTGCACGTAGAAGCCGTCGGAGTCGTCCGCGATGTAGTCGACGCCCTTCCATGAGAAATCGAGCAGGCCCTTGAGGTCTTTGCGGATGGTCCAGATCACCACGCCGCTGCTGTCGATCTGCCACGCAGCATCAGTTTCCGTCAGCTTCAGGCCGTCGGCAGGTTCCGGGGGTGATGGAAGATCGCGGACCTCAAGCACGTACTCTCGCGTTTCGAAGGGCTGAAAGTGATCGATAAAGTCGACCACCAGTTCGGGGGGCTCGCCCGGCCATTCCACCGTTCGCGCTTGCGCGACAATCGGAGTGCTGCCGTGTCGGAGGAATATGTTTCCCGCGTGTTCGACGATTTCCGGCTTCGATGTACGCAGCGTGATGACGTCATTGCGGCGGCGGATGCCGGCGGTTTCGCTGACCTCGAACGGGTATTGTGCGATGTCCGCTGCGAACGAGTCGCCCGTGAATTCCAAGGAGAGACAGATAGCGAGAAGGAGTGCGAGACGCATGACGGGGCTCCGGCGGACATGGTACATGTCGGTCGCCGGAGGATAGGGGGCGATGGTGTAGAGCGTCCATCGTGGCGCGTAGGGGGGTTCGTAAAGCTCAGGGTGGAGGTGCATGCAACATGTTGCTCGCCCTCACCCTCGGCCCCTCTCCCGGGGGGAGAGGGGGGATCAGAATCTCAATAGCGGACTTCGAGGGCGACACCCTGTGCCGGCTCGTAGGGGTGCGACCAGGGGAGCAGCATGACGCGGCCGTCGTTGCGGAGGTGCGTGCCGGCGACTGATTTGCCGATCACCCAGCCCATTGCGGCTCCGAAAACGACGTCGGACAAGTCGTGATCGCGCTCGTCGATCCGGCTCCAGGAGATCAGGCCGGCCAGTGTGTAGGCCGGCAGAGCGGCCGGCCAGCCGTAATACTCTTCGACGACGCCGGCGATGGCGAATGAACTCGCGGCGTGAAACGACGGGAATCCCCAGCGGCCGCCGTTCCAGTCGGGATCGGGGCGGTCGGTGTCGGTGACGGCTTTGATTGCGAGGACGGCCAGTCCATTGATGGCGTAGGCGCTGACGACCGTATGTGCGAAGCCGTTGAGTTCCGCGTCCTGCATCCAGACGCTGGTCCCCCACAGCACGGCGAGCAGCGGCACCTGGATGGGAGCCTCTCCCAGCTTGCCCAGCGTATGCGAGAACTCACCCCAGCGATCGGGATTGGCGGCCGTGTCGTGCCGGACCTGATCGTCGAGGTCCTGGCGAATGCCGATGGCGGCGCCGGCGGCCACTCCCAGGATCAGCAGGTTCTCGGTTCGGACGATTCCCTTGGCATCGCGCCAGACGCCCGGCAGAAAGCCGCGGAGATCGTTGCGGACGTTGACAGCGGATGAATCGTTGGGAGCGTCGTCGACGAGATGCAGCCAGTCGTAATCGCTCACCGAACTGCGATCGAAGGGAACTGCAAATTGCGAATTGGGAGTGAGTGAGCTCGTGGATGTCTCGGTCGTGTCGCCATTCAAATTGCAATTAGCATTGTGCAATCTGCAATTTGCAATTGTCTTCACTTCCGAGGAGCGCAGTGCCGCCGGCAAGTCTGAGAATGCGTCGGCCGGGTCGAGGGGCGCGAAGGATCGCGGGACGACGAAATCGTCCCGGCGCAGGTCTCCGCAGTTCGCCGGCAGGGTTGCCCCGCAGACGATCAGCAGGATCAGCGTGACGCGGAGCGTGCCCACGTCGGTCTCACGCATTGACAGTCATGCGGTGCCGTGGATGGCGGCCTTGCGCACGGCGGCAGGCCACAACGATGCGTCAGAGGCCGGACAAACCCAGAGAAGATCGGCAGATCACGGCCGGCAACATCAGCCCAATCTGAAAACTCTCGCTGTCCGGGACGACCCGTACGGACATCCGGACCGGCAGGGATTGCTCATTGGCGGTCACCAGTCCCGGGGTTCGGATCACGCCTCGACCGCAGGTGCTTGGCCGTATCGTCAACGCAGGAAGCCGGTTATGTCAATTGGGTCGCGCGGGGGCGTGCTTCAAGGGGACTGGACACCCCCCAAGGCTTCCAGTATCACCCCCGTCCCTCACTCACGTCTCTCTCGTTTTCTCGTTTCCAATTCGACTCACGTCTGGGTGGAAAGCACGGATGCCTTCCGAAGCCCGGTCCGGGTTGCGCGCTGCCTTGGCGCACAATCTGAACCTGATCGTCCCGATCCTGATCGTCAGCGCCGTCCTGGTGCTGGTCGTGCCGCTGCCTCCCGCGCTGCTCGACCTGCTGCTGGCCGCCAATATCACGCTGTCGGTTGTGATCCTGCTGACGACGATCCAGGTGGGCGCTCCACTGGAGTTTCACGTCTTCCCGACGCTGCTGCTCGGAACGACGCTCGCACGGCTGGTGCTGAACGTCGCCACGACACGATTGATCCTGGCCAACGGGGCGACAGAAGGAACGGAAGCCGCAGGCCACGTCGTGCGGGCCTTCGGAGAGTTCGTCGCCGCAGGATCGGCAACGGTCGGGCTGATCATCTTCGTCATCCTGGTGACGATCCAGTTCGCGGTCATCACGCAGGGAGCGACGCGCATCGGCGAAGTGGCGGCACGGTTTGCACTCGACGGCATGCCCGGACGCCAGATGGCGGTCGACGCCGATCTCGCCAACGGGCTGCTCACGCGGGATGAAGCCCGCGCGGCGCGGCAGCAGATCGCCCAGCAGGCGGACTTCTACGGCGCGATGGACGGCGCGAGCAAGTTCGTCCGCGGCGATGCGGTTGCCGGACTGGTCATCACGTGCGTCAACATTGTGGGCGGACTGTTCATCGGGGTGTTCCTGGAAGGCATGACCGTCTCCGAAGCAACATCCGTGTTCACGGTGTTGACGATCGGCGACGGTCTCGTGGCCCAGGTGCCTGCCTTCCTGATCTCGATTGCCGCCGGGCTGCTCGTGACGCGGACGTCGGTCGACAGCGACCTCCCCGCCGACATGATCGGCCAGGTATTCCGCCATCCCGTGGCGCTGTATATCGCCGCGGCGTTCGTCGCCGCACTGGCCTTCACGGGTCTGCCGGCCGGACCACTGCTGGCGCTGGCCGGCGGATGCGCGGGCATCGGCTGGATTCTGCAGTCGGCCCGGGATTCCGAACCGGTTGTTGAACCCGCCACCCCGTCCGTACCGCCGATGGCGCCTGCGGCGGCGTCCGAGCCGAAGGCCACGCTGCGGATCGAATCGCTCGAACTGGAACTGGGCATCGGGCTGATTCGTCTCGCAGACTCGTCGGCCGGCGGCGACCTGTTGGCGCACATTACGGAACTGAGACAGCAGATCGCGCAGGAGCTGGGGTTCATCGTCCCCAAGGTGCGCGTCGTTGATAATCTCCGCCTCGATCCACGCCAGTTCCAGATCAAGCTGCGCGGCGTCCCCGTGGCCTGGGGCGAAGCCTACGCCGACGCCCTGCTGGCGGTGGATGTGGGCGGCGCTGCCGACTCCGTTGCGGGAATCGCGACGATCGAACCGTCCACAGGCCGGCGCGCGTTGTGGATTGAACCGGTCGAACGCGAAGGAGCGATTGCGGCCGGCTACCAGGTCCACTCGCCGCAGGCGTTCCTGATTCAACACCTGGGCGAGATGGTTCGCTCGCACGCAGCGGAACTGCTGACTCGCCAGCAGGTGCAGGGACTGCTCGAAGACCTGCACGCGCGGGTGCCGCAACTGGTCGATGAACTGATTCCGGGCGTGCTGAAGAACTCGCAGGTCCAGCAGGTGCTGTGCAACCTGCTGCGGGAACGGGTGCCGATCCGCGATCTGGAAGCGATCCTGGAAGCCCTGGGGCATTCGGCAATCCGGACACGGAATACCGTCCTGCTCACGGAGTACGTCCGGGCGGCGCTCGCCCGCACCCTCTCGCAGCAGTGCCGCAGCAGTGATCGCGTGCTGCATGCCGTGGCACTCTCGGACGAAGTCGAAGACGCGCTCGTCGAAGGCCTCCGTCTCGACGATGACGAACTGCAGGTGTACCTGCCGCAATCACTGCACGGGTCGATCCTCGCTGCGGTGCGCGAAAGGCTGAAGCGTTTGACGCTGGCCGGACGTCCGCAGGTTGTCGTCTGCCGGCCTGAGATTCGGGCCGGACTGCGACAGATCACCGCCCAGGAATTCCCGCGCCTGCACGTTCTCGGCCGCAATGAAGTGACGGCCGACACCGAACTCGCGCTGCACGGCACGGTGGACATTCCCGGCGAGACTCCGGAACCCTTTGCGTTCCGCGACCAGGCCTTCCGTCGGCCTGAGTCGGCAGGCAGCTTCGCGACAGGAGGCGTCCGATGAACGTCCGCACCTATCGCGCCGCCACAATGCGAGAAGCTCTGGAGCTGGTCCGCCGGGAACTGGGCAGCGACGCCATCATCTTCAGTACGCGGCAGACTCCGGCCCGCCGGCAGTTCCCCTGGCAGAAACCGCGACAGGATGCGGAGGTCGTGGCCGGCGTCGCCGAACAGTCGGCGCCGCTCCGAAGCTCGGCCGGCCTGACACCGACGGACTTGCTGAATACGACTTACAGAACCGGCAGAGCATCGCAGCCTGGCGTGGAATCAGGCCAGGAAGCCGGCGTGCCGGCGTCCGCGAAAGATGAGGCCGTCGAAGCGCTGATCCGCCAGCTCAGCCAGAGTCGCCGGCCCAATCTCCGGCGCGACGTTCCGGACGAACTGTTCCATCTGTACACGCGACTGATCGATGCCGACGTGCATGAACAGGATGCGCGGAACCTGTTGCTGGAGCTGCCGCCAGAACTACAAACCGCACCTGCTGATCCGGCGGCTGCGGTGAATGCCCTGGCGACCATTGTTGAACAGAACATTCGGTGCTGCGGTCCGATCCGCATCACTCCGGGAGTCCGCACCGTTGTGGCTCTGGTTGGGCCTACCGGCGTCGGCAAGACGACGACGCTGGCAAAACTGGCGGCCAACTTCAAGCTGCGGGATCAGGTGAAGGTCGGACTGGTGACGGTCGACACCTATCGCGTGGCGGCCGTGGACCAGTTGCGGACCTACGCGGAGATCATCGATCTGCCGATGCACGTCGTCAGCAGCCCCCGGGAGATGCGGCACGCCCTGGACGAACTTCGCGAGATGGATCTCGTGCTGATCGACACGGCCGGCCGCAGCCCGCGCGACGAACTCAAGATTCAGGAACTCCAGAGCTTTCTGGCGGAGGCCGACGTGGACCAGGTGCACCTGGTGCTGAGCCTCGTCGCCAGCGCCGCCAGCCTGGAGCACGCGGCGACGAAATTCCGCCCGGTCGGCGTGACGTCGCTGTTGTTGACCAAGCTCGACGAAGTTGCCGGTGCGGGCGCGATCCTGACGGCCGCGCGGCGCATCGCTCTCCCGATCAGCTATCTGACGACCGGCCAGGATGTGCCGGATGATATCGAAGCAGCGTCTACGCCCCGGCTGGCTCGACTGGTCCTCTCAGCCATCGAGTCTGCCGCGGCGAGTTCAAGTTCGTGATGCACGTCTCTCTCCTCTCCACTCGTTACGTCTCCCCCCTCTCAGCACGTCCTGCCACCCCTGATTCTGGTTCTGTCAAGATGTTCCGATTACGCAAGCTGTAGGAGTTTTTCTCAATCTGACGGCTGGAGATGTCGATGGATAGGACATGCGGCTCTGCGCCTGCAGGGCGGCGACGTCGTCTGACTCCCCGACATGGCCGGCAACCCCGTCTGAACACGTCCTGGGTGCGAGTTCGTTGAACGCGTCGGCTCTGTGCGAGCAGGACTGCGCAGTCATCGAGTGCGCGCCGGTGGCGACCACCGACCCGGATTTCGGCGGACGGCAACTCACTTCGACACGACTCACACCGACATGCCGCCTGCCGGTTTCGGCAGTACACACTTCACGGAGGATTGAATGACGACGACTCGAGTCGCCATCGATATTCAGCAGGTCTGGCCGCTGTTCAAACAGGATCAGACCAACCAGGAGCTGCGGAACCGGCTCATCGAACATTACTTTCCGCTGGTGCGTTACAACGCCGAGCGGGTGTGGGCCAAGCTGCCGGACGGCGTGGACCTGAACGACATGATCTCCGCCGGGGTCTTCGGACTCATGGACGCGATCGAGTCGTTCGACATGGGCCGCGGCGTGAAGTTCGAGACCTATTGCGTCCCGCGTATCCGGGGCGCGATGCTCGACGAACTCCGCACGATGGACTGGGTGCCGCGGCTCGTCCGCAGCAAGGCCAGCAAACTGGAGGCCGCGCGCAAGCAGCTCGAGGCGGAAGTCGGCCGGCCGCCGACGGACATCGAACTCGCGGGCCGGCTGGGCATCCCGATGGATGAGTTCGAGAAGCTCCGCGCCGAAGCCAGCGCCGTCAATCTCGTCAGCCTCAACAAGAAGTGGTACGAGACCGACAGCTACAAGGACGTCCGCGAGATCGACATCATCGAGGACACCAAGGGCGAAGACCCCACCGACGGCATCCAGAAGCGCGACGTGATGCGGCTGGTGACCAAGGGACTCAACCGCAACGAACGCCTCATCATCATCCTCTACTACTACGAGGAGCTGACGATGAAGGAGATCGGTCAGACGCTCGGCCTCAGCGAGTCGCGCGTCAGCCAGATGCATTCGAGCATCGTGGCCCGCCTGAAGGACCAGCTCCGCAAGCGCCGCCCGGAATTCGCGTAAGCGACGCCGAGATTGCAGCAGCCACGGGGATAATCCCCGTGGCCCGACATTGAGATTGAGAAAGCCGCAGGGATGCGCCCTGCGGCTTTTTATTTCGAAAGCGGGATGGTCAACCGGCGGGGATCAACCCCGCCGCTCAGGGGTTCATTCGCGCGGCAGGAACCAGCACGACATGTGCTGCTGCAGGCCGATGTGCGGGTAGAACGTCTCCGCCTGCGGCGCGGCGATGAGGACCAGCATCGTCTCTTTGCCGCAGGCTGCGTGAGTGCGGCGGATCAGTTCGCGGCCGATCCCGTGTCCCTGGTACTGCTCGTCGACCGCGAGGTCCGACAGGTAGGTGGCAAAGCTGTAGTCAGTGAGGGCTCGTGAGATGCCGACGAGGCGGCCGTCGACGCGAGCGGTGACCAGCACGTCGGCTTCGTCGATCATCCGGGCAATTCGCGCCGGATCATCAACTGGACGTCGCTCTCCCAGGGTGGTTTTCCGGAGGACCACGATGTACTCGGCCGGAGAGACGTGAGGCTCGACCGCGTAGACCACGTCCGCAGGCGGAGAAGGCGTTGTCATTGCGGTCGTGTGCGTGCGAACGGCGCGCGGCGGCGTCGTGCCCCGCCGCTCGTCGAGCCTTACGACTCGGAGGGATCGCGGACTTTTTCGAGGACGACCTGGTTGCCGCGGCCGACGTATTCGACGCGGGTCATGAAGGCCTTCATCAGCATGATGCCGCGGCCGCCAGGTTTCTCGAGGTTCTCTTCGGCGGTCGGATCGGGGACGTCGACGGGGTTGAAGCCCGGCCCCTGGTCCTCAATCTCAACACACACCCGCGTGGGGTCGACTTCGCACTGGATGCGGACGGTTTTGTCCGGGTCCATCCGGTTGCCGTGCTTGATCGCGTTGACGATCGCTTCTTCCAGCGCCAGCCGCATGCCGAACACGTCCCGATCGGAGAAGCCGTTTTTCTCCACGAGCGCGATGATCCGGTCCTGAATCCGCTCGGCGGCCTCCAGATCACTGGGGATCGTTTCGTTGAATCGGTGCGGTGTCGACATTTCCCGCTGCGGTCAAATCGAGAGTGACGTTGGGGATCGCCGCTGGCGGGTTCGCAACTGGCCCTCGTTCCGCCGCTCGCCGATTCAGAAGCCGGACAACGCCTGGTCCCGGTCCGGTTTAATGTCAAAGACGGTGTTCAGCTTGGTGATGGCGAACACTTCGTAGATGTCCGGGCGGATGCCGCACAGCCGCAGCTTGCCCTTGGCGGATTTCGCCTTGTTGTTCAGCGTGATCAGCTTGCCCAGAGCGGCGCTGGACAGGTACTCGACATTGGAGAAGTCGAGCACGATTTTCTTGCGGCCATCCTGTTCGATGAGGCCGTACAACTGGTTACCGATGATCTGGATGTTGTTTTCGTCGAGAATTTTCTTGTCGACGAACCGGGCGACGGTTACGTCGCCAACATCTTCAATGTCCAGTCGTCGTTGACCAGCGGCCATATCGTCACCTGTACTGTCCGCGAACACGGTCCAACCATCGCGGCCTGACAGCCAGACCCCGGGTCAACCGGCGCTTCCTACACCCTGTTGTTCACCACGAACTCCGCGCGTGCGATCATCACCCGTCGGCAGAGCAGTGTCAAGCGACGCCCGCCGCACTTGGCGATTTCGGAGGCACGAGTCGGCCGGACAAGCGGCCTGTTTACCCTGCTTCCCGGGAAGCGGTGCGACGCAACCCGCTGCGGGGTCAGTTTCGACCAGTTCGTTACCTCGTGCCGACGATCACGTCCGGCAGCGTGTCGCCGGCGGCGTGGAACTTCATCGAAACAGAGTTCACGAAATGCCGCGTTTCCTTTTTTTTGAACTTCTCGAAAAGAAACACTTTGCCGAGGTGTCCACCGCAGTTATGGCACACGATTTCGATCCGCTGACCGTCGGCATCGGGGACGCGGTCGACGGCGCCGTCGATCTCATCGTCAAAGCTGGGCCAGCCGCAGTGGCTCTCGAACTTGTCTTCGGAGCGATACAGCGGCGCGTTGCAGCGCCGACAGACGTACGTTCCGGCGGCTTTGTTCTCGTAGAGTTCGCCGGTGAAGGGGCGCTCGGTCCCTTTGCGGAGGATGACGTACTCCTCGGCGGAGGACAACGTGTTGTACTGTGCGCCGGCGGAATCGGTTGTGGGCATCTCAGGTGCCTCCGGAAGGGGTGGATCAGCGGGGCCGGTCGTCGAGCCGGCGGGGATTTCGGGTTGCGCCTGACGCCCGGTTTCACACCCGGCCAGCACAAAGGTCAGCAGCAGCGGGACGATCAGCGCGATCGTCCAGGAGATTCGAGGAGACTCATTCCCCACAGTGTGCTCCCTGATGGTGGTCGGCGCGGCGGCGTCACCGGCAATCATAGGGCGCGTTGCGGCGTTGGGCGATAGCGTAGGGTGGTCCGACGATCGATTATCGTATGGCACCTACTGACTCAGCCCGGAGGGCTGACATTCATTAGCCGGCGGTTGAGCGCAGCGATACCGCCGGTGCGTGTCGGTTTCTGAAATTGCATCCCGGAGGGATGCCAGCAATTCCGCCAGTTGCTGTCATCCCTCCGGGATGAGGCCGAACTAGAGTGCAAGTTACCGGTGGCGTCGCTTCGCTCAGCCACCGGCTAATGGCCGCGACCCCTGCCGGGGTCTACGAAATTCAAGAATTGATCGCCTGCATGTCGATTCGCATCGCCTGACAAATCCGCGACAGTCATCGCACTACTTGCCGGGAAGCTGCCAGACGAGTTCGGGCGGCTGGCTCTGGTGCAGGAGTGCGTCGACGACGCGCGACATGAGCAGCAGGGACGGGCCGTCGTGCGGGTGTTCGACGAGGAGTTCGCCGAGCACGGCCGCCGCATCGGGCAGCCGCCGCTGTTCGAAATGCTCCAGCGCGCGCTCGTATTTCCGCGCCAGCCGGCAGGCCACTTCGTTCTGCACGGCGTGGATTTCGAACAGCTCGACCGGTTCGTGGATGTTGACCATCCGCACCTGGCAGAGCCGCCGCGAAGAGAACTGCCCGGCGATGAGCCGCATCGTGTGGCCGGTCACGAGCAGGCGCGAGCCGAGGTACTTGGTGGCGCCCTGGATGCGGCTGGCGAGGTTGACGGCGCTGCCGAGCGGGCCGTACTTGAACTTCTGGGTGGAGCCGGTGTTGCCGACGCGGCTGACGCCCGAGTTAAGTCCGATGCCGACGTCGGTGACCTCCTTGATGGTCTCCTGCCAGCGCTGGTTGATGACGGGAAGCCGCTCGAGCATGTCCGAGGCGGCCGCGCAGGCCAGGGCGGCATGGTTGGGGAGTTCGGTCGGCGCGCCCCACATGGCCATCAGCTCGTCGCCGATGTAGTCGACCAGCACTCCGGAGTGCTGCAACACGCACTCGGACAGTTCGGCCATGACGTCGCTGAGCCAGGCCACGGTGACCGACGGCGCGAGCTTCTCCGAGATGCGGCTGAAGCCGCGGATGTCGCAGAACAACACGGTGACTTCGGCTTCGCGTCCCTCGCGAATGAGCTCCGGGTTGCGAAGCAGGAGCCGGGCGACTTCCGGCGTGAAAAACTGTCCGAACTCGCGTTCCCGGAGGCGCGCGCGTTCCAGGCTGGAGTTGACGCGCGCACGGAGCAGCGTGAACTCGACCGGCTTGGTCAGGTAGTCGTCCGCGCCGTATTCGATGCACGGGGCCACGTCGCTCACGGAGTCGAGCGCGGAGACCATGATGACAGGGACGTGCCGGAGCCGTTCGTCGGACTTGATCCGCTGCAGGACCTCCAGGCCGCTCATCCCGGGCATCTGGAAATCGAGCAGGATCAGGTCGACATCCTGCTTTTCCAGCAGGGCCAGGGCGCAAGGGCCGTCTTCAACGGTCAAGACCGAGTGCCGTTCCTTCTTGAGGAACTTTGCGAGCAGGTCGCAGGTGGTGCGACTGTCGTCGACGACGAGGATTGTCGCCGGCTGAAAGCGGTGGTCGACGGCCGGCGTACGCTGATGCGGGACGACGCGGGACGTCGAGAGTGATACGGACGAAGAGTCGGCAGGTTTGAGCCCTTCGGCGATGCTTTTGAAGTGCACCAGCGTGGACTCACAGTCCCGGCAGTGCCGCTGGACAACTTCGAGGTCCTCGACGAGCCGGCCGAAGTGCCGGTCGCGTTCGTCGATGATCAGGAACTGGCAGTAGCCGAGGGCGTGGTTCAGGCGGTTGCCGATGTCGTGCCGGGTGCGGCGCAACCGCTCGGTGAACGCCGCCGGTTCGAGGTCGAGCCATTCCCCGCCGAGTTCCAGCTTGACGAAGTCGTACAGCTCGCGGGCGACATTCAGGAGCCGATCGAGGTCGTCGAGCATTTCGGGGGGGCGATCGGACGCCTCGTCGCGGAGCATCTGTGCGTTGAGCACGATGGCTTCGATGGACTGCAGCATTTCGCCGCGCATGGCGTCGAGGAGCTGGAGGCGGGCATCGGGCGACGGCGCCGGCTGCGGAATGCCGGAGTGCGGTCGCGGATCCAATCCGGACAAGTGTGCGGTCGCGGGGGGCGCCATGACGGTCTCGTGCAGGATGAACGGCTCTAAAAATACAGACTACGGGTGCCACTGGCTCCGCCAATGCCGAACTCATGAATGCCAGCAACTTGTGGTTGTACTGGCGGAGCCAGTGGCACCCACGCACCTTCACGCCTTGCGGGCGAGGTGGGTATTGATGGTGTTGATGAGCGCAGTGAAGTCGAAGGGTTTGGACTGCACGTCGTCGCAGCCGGCCTCGATGAACTGCTTTTTCTCGTCGAGCATGGCGGACGCTGAGACGGCGATGATCGGGATCATTCGTGTGGCCTCGTTGGCCTTGATCCAGCGTGTCGCTTCCAGGCCGCCGCGGTCGTTGAGGGTCTCGCCTTCGGCGTTAGGAATGCCGATGTCCATGAGGATGAGGTCCGGCGGCGTCGCCTGTACGGCGGCGATGGCGTCGTGCCTGCTGGAGGCGACGACGACGTCGTGGCGATAGCGCGACAGTAGTCGCGTCAGGATCTCGATGTTCATCGCCTCGTCCTCAACCACCAGAATCCTGGCCATCGTCGTGTCCTGTGCTCGCAACGGTCGTGTCTCGGAGATGTACATCCACGCGCCGATGAATCTCGGCCAGCAGTTCCTGTTCGTTGTAGGATCCCTTGCGGAGGACCCGTACGACCTGTCCCTCCAGTTGCCGGCGCTCGGCGGGCGTCGGGTCTTTCGCTGTCAGCACGAGGACGGGGATCGACAGCCACTCGGCGATCTGCGAGTAGTTGACGATGAACTCGAAACCGTCCATGACGGGCATCATCAGGTCCAGGAGGACGGCTGCGGGACGTTCCGTCGCGAGCAGGGCGAGCGCCTCCTGGCCGTTTTCCGCCTCGAGAATGGACCAGCCGTCGTTGGCCAGTTGCCGCTTCAGGATTTCCCGGGTGATCGGGTCGTCGTCGACCACGAGCAGGCTGCGCTCCCGCTTGTCGCCGGTGTAGTGTGCGAGAGTTCCGGTCAGCCGTTCCCAGTCGATCGGCTTGGCGATGAACTCGGTCGCGCCCAGATGATAGCCACGGTCCGGCTTGTCCATCACCGAGACCATCACCACGGGGATGGACGACGTCTCGTCACTGGCCTTAAGTGCGCCGAGGACCGCCCAGCCGTCCAGTTCGGGCATGATGGCGTCGAGCGTGATCACAGCCGGCTTGAGTTGCCGCGCGAGGTCGAGCGCTTCAAAGCCGTCGGCCGCGGTGGCGACCTGGAATCCGTGCGACTGGAGGTGCCGCTTCATCATTTCGCGGACGGCGGGGTCGTCGTCCGCCACGAGGACGAGGCGACCGGAACCGGCGGCGACTTCCGGCGGCGCAACGCGGCGATCGCGGAGGGAGGAACCTGTCGTCGATTCCGAAACGGAGTCGTCGACCCCTGGCTCCCCCCTGCCCGGCCGGCGGCTGATCTGGCGATCCGGCACATCGTCTTTGGCGCTCGCGGGCAACCGCACGGTGAACGTCGTCCCCACTCCCGGTGCACTCTCGATGCGGATGTCGCCCCGCATCATTTCGCAGAACCCCTTGCTGATCACGAGACCGAGGCCCGTGCCCGACTTGTTCCCCTTGCGTGACGAGAGCTTGGTGAACGGGCGGAACAGCTTGGCCTGTTCCTCCGGAGTCATGCCGCGCCCGGTGTCCTGCACGGCGAACTCGAGCCACTCGTGCTCCTGTTGACTCCGGCGGACGGCGGACAGTTTGACGAGGCCCGCCGAGGTGAATTTCCAGGCATTGCCGACCAGATTCAGCAAGACCTGGCGGACCCGCTGCCTATCGACGAACAAGGACCCGGCATCCGCGGCGACGTCGAACTCCAGCCGATTGTTGTTCTCGTTCCCCTGCACGCTCATGGCATCGCGGATTTCGGCGACCAGTTCGGAGACCACGATCTGTTCGGGTTCGAGCGTGACGCCCCCCATGATGATCTTCTGGTAGTCCAGAATGTCGTTGATGAGCGACAGCAACTGGTCGTTGGCGAGGCGGATCTTCTTGATGTCGGTCCGCTGCTCGTCGTCGAGATTGCTCAGCTCCAGCAACTGGCAGAAGCCCGAGACCTGATTGAGCGGGTTGCGCAGCTCGTGGCTGACGCTGGCCAGGAACGCGTCCTTGGCGCGATTCAGTTCCTTCGACTGTTCGTGCGCGATCTGCAGATCGGACATCGCGCGTTCCAGCTCGACCGTCCGCTCCTGGACGCGCTGTTCGAGCCCTTCGTTGAGCTTGCGGATCTGGTCTTCGGCGCGCTTGCGTTCGGTAATGTCGCGGGCGATGAGCGTGACGATCGGATCGCCCGGCAGCCGGACGATGCTCAGGGAGATGTCGACGGGAAACTCGGTCCCGTCCGACCGGCGGCCGACCGCTTCCATCGACGCCAGCTCGGGAGTGGGGCTGAGCTTGTGCTCGGCGAGGGCCGAATCCGAAAGTCCCGCAAGTTGAGAGTCGGAATCGACCTTCGATCCGCCGACACTCAGGAGCTGCCGGAAGACGCCGTCAAACCGCTGGCGACTGTGCGCCGACAGCAGTTCGGGGAACCGCGTTCCCGACAGTTTTCCCAGCGTCAGTCCGAACATTCGCAGCGCGGCGGCGTTTCCGGAGCGGACCTTGCCGTCGGAGTTGAGCGTGATGATGCCTTCGGCGGCGCCTTCGACGATCATCCGCAGCCGCGCTTCGCGCTCTTCGACCTGCTTTCCGCGCAGCCGGACCTCGTCGATCATATGGCTGAAGCCGCGTGCCAGCTCGCCGATTTCGTCGCGGCTCGTCAGCGGCAGCTGCACGTTGAAATTGCCGGCGGCGATGCTTTCGGAGGCCTGCGTCACCTGCGACAGCCTTCGCGTGAGCATGTACGAGAACAGGAACGCGAGCACGGTCGCGGCGATGAACGACCAGAAGATGACCCAGTTGACGGCCCGGCCAACCGGCTGAATGTCGCCGTCCAGTTCCTCCTTCGAGAAGGCCATCGTCAGGCCGAGCCAGCGATCTTCGTGGCGCGGATCAAACGGCAGGCGGATGAACGACGCGTAAAAGTTGCGGCATTCCCGTTCATAGAGCAGCGAGAGCTTGTCCGGGCCGACCTGGCGGATGAGTTGCTCCGTCGCCTCGCCAAGACGCTGGCGGACTTCTGCGGCGCCGAGAGGTTGCCCGTCGTCAGGGATGGTGAACCGCCCGCTGAGCACCAGGCTCTGCGGCTTCGGCAGCAGATCTTCCGCCGGGTCGGGGAGAATCAGGCATTGAAATCGTTCGCTTTTCCTGAGTTCGGTCAACGAATCCTGCAGTCGGTGGTAGTCGTCATCGTCCATGCCGTCCGCCAGCTGGACGCGTCGCATGTAGAAGCCCTGCTGGAACTCCGGCGGGGACAACATCGAATCGTCTTCGAGGAACGGATACGACTTGAGGGCGCTGGCCTTGTCGTCGGGAGAAATGCCGGCGTTGTAGAAGTCCGCCAGTCGCGGAGGAAATCCCGGTTCGCTCCCAATCTGATAGGCATTGAGAGGCCCGGGATACTGTGCCGCCGTGGCCGCGTCGGCCTGCTTCTCGAACACGAACTCGCGTCGGGCGTCCGGATGAATCAGGAAGTCGCCGCGTTCATTCGTCAGATA
Organism: Planctomycetaceae bacterium; assembly: GCA_016795125.1. Lineage (GTDB taxonomy): Bacteria > Planctomycetota > Planctomycetia > Planctomycetales > Planctomycetaceae > JAEUIG01. Next base: position 19,191 of record JAEUIG010000576.1, read on the forward strand.
GGTAAGGTGTCTCCCGCCGGTGCCGATCTCGTCGCGCAAGGCGCGGAAGTCGAGATCGATCACGATCGCTCCGAAGACCTGATCCTGTGGATCATAGACCGGGACTGCTGCGCGGAGCACGGGGATGTGCAGCTCCTGGGCGCCGTCTTTGCCGCCGTCGTCCGCTTCCCGGATCCATTTGATGTCGGTGAGCAGCACCTGCTGGGGTCGCAGGGCGACGGCCTCCTGGAAGTAGTCTTTGCCGGCCTTCCGGTGCGCATCGTCGGCCAGCAGGGTTTCAGAGGGAATCTGCACGAACAGCGACCCCGATTCCGAGATGTCGATCCGATGAATATGGATCAGCTCTTGCCCGAGGTCGGCCTGTCCGATGAGCCGGACGTGCAGGTACGGCTTGTGGTCTTTGCGCGCCCGTTCGAGCGATTTTTGATCGAGTCGCGCCGTCGTGTCGCCGACATCTGTTGAGTTGCGCTTGTTGCAGATCGCAATGCACTCCTGCGCAAACTCGTTGAGCAGGGCCGCTTCGACGCGGCTGTTTTCGGACTCGGCCTCGGCGTTTTCGGCGGGTGGCGACTGGCGGGCGCGGATGATCGCCTGCAGGGTGGGAGAGCCAGCCAGGGTCAACACGTCTTCACGGACGGCGGAAAAGTGCCCCAGCAGTTCTTTGCCGCGCAGATTGGTTTCGT